>LNZM01000128.1 GCA_002007295.1 Candidatus Epulonipiscioides saccharophilum
TTCATCCTGAGCCAGGATCAAACTCTCGGTTAAAGAAAGTTTGTCATCTGACATTACTTTTTAGTACTTTGATTCTTTAATGAATCGACTGGTCTAGTTCTTGATACTATTTTATTTTCAATGTTCATTATTATTATATTTAAAATTTTATATTAGCCTTAGCACTCACTACCTGAACCAAGTTGCCGAATATTATCGGCTGTTGTTTTTTCTTGTCGGTTTGTGTTGCTCTTGACTTTTCCTATTATGCACTAAGTTAACCAATAAGTCAACCCTTTTTTTTAAATTTCTTCATTTTTTTTTCATTTCGTGTTTATCCTAAGAGAAAAAATCTTCATCAAAATCAGTCTAGGCTTATATTTGGCTGGTTTCTTGAAAACTTATATTTCATACAAAAAAATAAGACAATAACTCTTTGGCCAACTAATAAACTTTACACTAAGAGTATTATGTCTTAATTAAACTTCATTTATACGGTTATAATCCAATTTTTTTATCCTTAGATTTCTGTACCTTTTTATTTAAGTTAAACATTCAATAAAAAAATATCCTTGAAGTTATATGTTTTCCTATTATAACTCTCAAGGATTTATTTTCTATTCTAATTCTATTGTTGCTGGTGGCTTTCCTGTTAAATCATATAACACACGATTCACACCTTTAACTTCATTGATAATTCGGCTCGTAATTTTTTCAAGGATATCCCATGGAATATGAACGCTGTTCGCAGTCATGAAGTCGCTGGTTTCTACAGCACGCAAAACTACGGCATAATCGTAGGTTCTGGCATCGCCCATAACGCCGACGCTTCTCATATTGGTCAGAGCAGCAAAATATTGATCTAACTTTTGTTGTTCGACCACATCTGATTCGGCTAGCACTTCTCTATATATATAATCCGCTTCTTGGACAATTTTTACCTTTTCCCTTGTCACCTCACCTATAATTCTTATACCGAGACCTGGGCCAGGAAACGGCTGTCTATTCACGATATTTTTATTTAGGCCGAGTTCTAATCCAACCTTTCTGACTTCATCTTTAAACAATAATCTCAAAGGTTCTATTATTTCTTTAAAATCCACGTAATCGGGTAATCCACCTACATTATGATGTGATTTTATCACAGCGGATTTCCCTAAGCCACTCTCTATTACATCCGGATATATAGTGCCCTGAACTAAAAAGTCTACAGCGCCAATCTTCTTGGCCTCTTCTTCGAATACTTTTATAAATTCTTCTCCTATTATCTTTCGCTTCTTTTCCGGATCTGTTACTCCTTCTAATTTTTTGAAAAACCTTTCGCTTGCATCTACACAAATAAAATTTAACTCCATTTTGCTGTTGTTTGAAAATAAATCTATAACTTCCTTAGCTTCATTCTTTCTTAATAAGCCATGATCTACAAATACGCAAGTCAATCCTTTTCCTATAGCCTTCGATAATATTGCAGCACAAACAGATGAATCTACTCCTCCAGATAAGGCTAGCAATGCCTTTTTTTCTGGGCCTATATATTTTCTTAAGCTTTCTATTTGATTATTTGCAAAGTCGGCCATTTGCCAGTCCCCAACACAATTACATATCTTCTTTGCAAAATTATCCAACATTTGCTCTCCATATTCTGTATGCATCACTTCTGGATGAAACTGCAAAGCGTAAATTTTTTTCTCACTATCCTCAAACCCTGCTATCGGACAATCTCTTGTACTTGCATTTATTTTAAAATTATCCGGTAATCCTCTTACTAAATCTGTATGACTCATCCAACATATAGTTTTTTCTGGTATCCCTTCAAACATTAAACTTCTATTATTTACTCTTACTTCCGTTTTCCCATACTCACTAATATTAGCTGTTTTTACTTCTCCTCCCATATTATGAGCAATCAGTTGCGCTCCATAACATATTCCTAAAATAGGTATCCCCATCTCTAAAATATCCTTATCACACATAATAGAATCTTCTCTATATATAGAACTTGGTCCTCCAGTAAAAATTATTCCTTTAGGTTTCAGTGATCTTAACTTTTCTATACTTATATTATATGGATGTACTTCGCAGTACACCCCCTTTTCTCTTATCCGTCTAGCTATTAACTGATTATATTGACCACCAAAATCTAAAACAACAATAAGTTGATTATTCATTTATCTTCCTCTATTTTCCTTTATTTTTTTGTTTAAGAATGAGTAGTATAATTCGGGGATTCCTTTGTAATTTGAATATTATGCGGATGACTTTCAATTAGGCCAGCGCTAGTAATTTTAGTAAAAGTAGCCGTTTCTTTTAATTCTTCTATAGTTTGTGCACCGGCGTAACCCATACCAGCACGCAAGCCTCCAATTAATTGAAAAATAGTATCAGCTAAAGCGCCCTTATAAGGAACTCGCCCTTCAACTCCTTCCGGAACAAGTTTTTTCGAATCAGTCTGAAAATATCTATCTTTACTTCCCTGTTCCATCGCTGCTAACGATCCCATTCCTCTATAGACTTTATACTTTCTACCTTGGAATAATTCAATTTCTCCCGGACTTTCTTCACATCCGGCTAACATGGATCCCATCATACATGAATCGGCACCCATGCCTATGGCCTTTACAACGTCGCCTGAAAACTTTATCCCTCCATCTGCTATGATCGTAACCCCGGACCCTTTCGCAGCATTTGCGCAGTCTTCGATAGCTGTAATTTGAGGTACGCCAACGCCAGACACGACCCTGGTCGTACAAATTGAACCTGGCCCAATTCCCACTTTTACTGCGTCGGCTCCAGCATCAATCAATGCTTTCGTTCCGTTGTATGTGGCTACGTTTCCTGCAATTAAATCGATATTTGGATATGCTTTCTTTATTTTTTTTACAGTATCTAAGACAGTTTTTGAATGCCCATGCGCCGTGTCCACCGCAATAACATCTACGCTAACGCTCGCAAGTGCAGCTACACGATACATCACGTCCTCTGTAATACCAACTGCGGCACCGACCAACAATCGGCCTTGCTTGTCTTTTGCTGCATTCGGAAATTTTATATTTTTTTCTATATCTTTTACTGTTATTAATCCTTTTAAATTATTCTTGTCGTCTACTAAAGGTAATTTTTCTATCCTATGTTTAGACAATATTTCTTTGGCTTGCTCCAGGCTTGTCCCTTCTTTCGCCGTTACTAAATTCGCACTCGTCATTACCTCGCTAATCTTTTTCTCGTAATTAGTCTCAAATCTTAAATCTCTGTTCGTCAATATACCAACTAATTTACCGTTTTCTGTTATCGGTACACCGGAAATCCTAAACTTAGCCATTAGAGCATTGGCCTCATAAACATAATGATCTTTTGACAATGAAAACGGATTCGATATTACTCCATTCTCCGATCGCTTCACTCTATCTACTTCTTCTTGTTGCGCTCTTATAGACATGTTTTTATGGATTATCCCTAATCCACCCTGTCTTGCTATAGATATCGCCATGGTCGCTTCTGTTACTGTATCCATACCTGCACTTACAAACGGAATATTTATTTCAATATTTCTCGTAAGCTTTGTTCTTATATCTACCTCTTTCGGTAAAATATTAGAGTAAGCTGGAATTAACAGTATATCATCAAACGTTAATCCCTCTTTAATTACTTTAGAAACATTTATCAATTTAATTGCCTCCTTAAAAGTTTTGCATATTATATCATGATTTATTTATTATATATATATCTAACACCTTTTTTATTTATTTTTTCACTCTTACCTATATAAAGTTACCTTTCCTATAACAGGTGTTACCGTTATTTTCACCATGTCATCAATATTACCCTTATATATAATTTTTATGTTTCCAGCTGTAGCTCTGGATATCTTTTTAGAAAATTTTAAATACGCTCCCTGACTTCCTTTTACATAAACTTCTACATCTTTTGGTATCTTTATTTCAAAATCTGATATATGCACATAATGTTTACTTGTCTTTATAATTTCTCCATCTGTTTCCTTTGCTAATTCTTTAGCATACAAAACTTTGTTGTAGACCATATCCACAAATGTCTCATACCTCAGTTTGCTTATATATTCACTATTAAGCCCTAGAACTAATATCGTACTAAACATTATTACGGATACAATTATCACTTCTATTAACGTAAATCCTTTATTCTTTCTTCTTCTCATTATTCAAAATTTTTAGGTATTTTTTTATAACTAAACTTTCTATACCTCTTTTTATTTTTGTTATTGGTTCATCCTTATCACTTATAGGCTTAACCAAAATAGTATATAAACCTGTCCTATTTCCGCCTAAAACATCTGTAAATATTTGATCGCCAATTAAGGCTACTTTCTTTTTATCAAGATTCATATGTTCTATCGCTTTGCTTAAATTGATTTTACTCGGTTTTTTAGCCCTATGAAAAGCCTTAATTTGTAGCCCTTTATCATCTAATTGCTGCATAAATAACTCTACACGTTTTTTAGTATTATTAGAAACTAAAGTCACTTTAAATCCTTGCATAACTAATTTACGTATAAATCCTGTTATTTTCTTTGGTGGTGTCTGAATAAAGTAGGGTACTAAAGTATTATCTATATCAAATACCAAACCTTTAATTCCTTTTTTTTGTAGCTCCTTATAATTGATTGCATATATAGATTTAACATATTCATTCGGAAAAAATATACTACTCATAAGCATTCTCCATTCTAGCCCTATTATCGTATTAAAGATCACTTAGTACACTTTGGATTGAATCAATAAAATCTTCTCTTTATATATAAATTTAGATTATCGTCTATACTGTCTACGACCACATCAAAATATTGATGCATAATCTTATTATCCTTATAATTGTCATCTGAAACTTGTTTGGATACTGCAGTCAATGAAAAAGTGGAGTTTCCTAAATAACTTGACCTTAAATAAAATGTAGTAGAAATTTCTACTCCGTCAATCTTAGCATTAAAGTTAATTGGTAAAATTTCTCTAAGCAAATCAAGTACTTGAGCTGTTGTGAGAATTGTATCACCAAAAAATACATTTGATTGTTTTTGAAAATTACTTTTATCTAATGCGTATAGCTCATCTTTGGCCCAATTATTATCAAATGCAAATGGTCGACTTACGTCCAAATTATTATCAAATGCAACTAGTTCACCTACAGCCAAATTATTATCAAATGCAGATTGTCCATTTACGGTCGAATTATTATCTAACACAAATGGCTCATTTACAGCTAAATTATTATCAAATACAAATGGTCCATTTACGTCCAAATTATTATCAAATACAAATGGCCCGTTTATAGCCAAATTATTATCTAATACAAATGGTCCACTTACGTCCAAATTATTATCTATTGCAGATTGTCCATTTATGGTCAAATTATTATCTAACACAAATGACTCACTTGCAACCAACTTATTATCTAATGCAACCAGCTCATTTATGGCCACATTATTACCTAATGCAACCAGCTCATTTATGGCCACATTATTACCTAATTTACCCAAATTTTCTTCGGCTAAATTATTTTCTAATTCTCCTAGGTTTTCTTCGGCTAAATCATTCTCTAACTTTCCCAAATTTTCTTCGACCGAATTATTTTCTAATTCACCCAAATTTTCATCGGCTAAATCATTTTCTAATTCACCTAAATTTTCATTGGCCAAATCATTCTCAAATTCACCTAAATTTTCATCGGCCAAATCATTCTCAAATTCACCCAAATTTTCATCGGCCAAATCATTCTCAAATTCACCTAAATTTTCATCAGCCAAATCATTCTCAAATTCACCTAAATTTTCATCGGCCAAATCATTCTCAAATTCACCTAAATTTTCATCGGCCAAATCATTCTTAAATTCATCCAAATTTTCTTCGGCTAAATCATTTTCTAATGCTCCTAGATTTTCTTCGACTAAATCATTCTCTAACTTTCCAAAATTTTCTTCGACTAAATCATTTTCTAATTCACCTAAATTTTTATCGTCCAAATCATTCTTAAATTCACCCAAATTTTCTTCGGCTAAATCATTCTCAAATTCACCTAAATTTTCATCGGCCAAATCATTCTCAAATTCACCTAAATTTTCATCGGTCAAATCATTCTCAAATTCACCTAGATTTTCTTTGGCTAAATCATTTTCTAATTCTCCCAGATTTTCTTCGGCTGTATTATTCTCTACTATAAATTGCTGCTTTAAAGCATCAAGCTCTGCTTGCTTATTAGCATAATATTGAGCCTGTATTTTTAATCTATTTTCTTCTTGTTCTATCGCATCCTCCATCCTTATTCCGATCTCTTCTATTACAATATTTTTATTGAAATGTATTTGGGCCTCAAAAACATTTATTAAATTGTCTTTTCTTTCTACTGCAATGTTAATATTATTTCTATCTATATAAATCACTGCATTAGATAGTATTCCAAATATTGATACTAATATAACTATAAATACAGCCACTGAGCTTTTATTAGAAGTATGATACATGTAAAACCTCATTTTGATTATTTTTATCTGTTACTATCAACCAAATTATACTATTCGATTTTGTAAAATTATAATCGCTTTCTATTGTAGCATTTTCTATCCATTGTTCCATTATCTCTCTTGTAGCATTGCCTGTAGTTAAGATTTTCTTATCAATTTTTAAATGATAATTCAAATTAGTATCTGTTTTCTCTTCAATTATTTCTGTGAATTTTTCTTGCGTTAGCATTTTTATATAGTCTAAATCTTCTACGTCGTCTATTATTTTTACAAATTCTAATAATCCTCTATTTTGTCTATTGCTCAACTCTGCTATTGCATTATGCTTTATACTCGTCCTCAATATTTGGATTACTGAAAATATAATAGTCAAAGCTATTGCGGTCACTATTATAGCATCTACAAAAGCAAAACCTTTATTATATGATTTATATTTTCTATCACCTAAAAACATTTTTCACTTCTTTAACCTCCATCCCAGATTTTATAAAATCACTTATATCAATGCTATTCTTTATAACCTTTAATTTTGTTACTTCTTTTTCTATAGTGTATGCATAGGCTTTGATAAAATATTTTATCGCATTTGTACATATAATACTATCCAATTTACCTTCTACAGCATTTTTATTGGCTACACTATAAGAATAAAGAATATTGCCTTTATATACTCCGTAGCAATTTTTATTGTCAAATATCACCTCCGCTTTTTTTGTTCTGCTAATTTTTAAGTATTTATCTATCAGGCTAATCTTCTTAATCTTTATCTTTTCAAACTTATTTCCTATTTCTCTAATTTCATCTATTATTCGCCTCTCCACAGCTCTTACTGCTATCTTATAAACTTCTCTTGATTTGTCAAATTCTATTAACTTAGCCGATATTTCATAACCTTCATTGCCTAAGATTTTACTAAAATTTTTTTTTATATCTTTTTTAAGATGAAAAATAGTATCCGCTGCTTTTAACTCTACTTTATAAGTTATATATTCTCCGCTTAAAATTATTTCTACTTTGCCTTTATCTATAAAATTTAAGCCTTCTTTTAATGTAGTAAATTTATTACGTCCTATATATACACCTTCCGTATCCATCCATACTTTTTTCATCTAAATTCCCTCTTATTTCTTTATTGGAGCTTATATTAATTTTAATCCTTTGTCTAATAAATCTATGTTTAGATAAAATACTTCATCCAAACCTCTTATCTTATACTTTATTGTAATAATTCCTGAATTCGCCGTCTTACTTATTTCTATCTCATCAAAATATTCTACAATTGCAGTTGATTGACTGTACCTTAAATAAGCACTGCCCGGATTGTTGTGAAAGCTTATTGACCCTTTTACATATTTGTCATTGTAGTCTTTTAAATCATTAAAATATCCGTTGATTTGTAAAAACACTGCTCCTTCTATAGGATCTTGATAAGTGACATCTTTTCTTTGCCCAAACATAACAGACACATACTGAACGTTTGTCACCTCTCTCATATATCCCATTCTTTCTGTTACTAAATTATATACATTTTCCGCTGTCGAATAGTATATATCTTCTATTCTTTTTTCTTCATAATATTTTAGCATTATTATTAAGTGTCTAGTTGCTATCAACATTACCGTACTTATTATTGCACAACTTATTATGCATTCTATAAGCATAAATCCTTTATTACTTAATTTTGCTTTATGCTTACTTCTACTTACCATTACTTATCCATCTTTTTAACATCTCATCTAATTCATTTGTTAACTCTTCATAGTTTTCGCTTACCTGCAATTGTACTCCTTCAGCTTCTGAATATATCAATATATTTCCATCTAATCTTAATTTTAACTCTTCGTCCGATAAATCTCTTTCATCTATATAATTACCTTTGGCCAATACTCCATAGCTGTCCGCCGTAATTTTGCCATCCACTATTGAAAAATTATTATTTAATTTAGCCATTTCTATTGCATTATCTATGGTTTGTGCTGCTTGAATATCCGATTTTAACGATATCATATTTGCTTGATCAATTATTGTTGGTGTTATTAAAGTTGATATAACCCCTATTATCGACATTACGACGATCATTTCAATTAAAGTAAATCCTTTATTATTTGTTTTTTTTAACTTTTTCTTTCTAAATTTTTTGAGATCTATAATGTTATCCTTAACTATTGGCTCTATCCCAATTAATTGCTTAAATTTTTTATAAAACTTTTTCATAAAATGTACCTCTTTTTCTTTAAAATGTAATTGCTAAACCAATTGTTGGCATCATAATGGCCGCCGCAATGCCTGCAACTATAAGCCCGATTATTAATGTTAACGTCGGCTCAATTATTGATATGTTTTTTCTTAACTCTATCTCATAATCCGATTCTAAATACTTACCTATATCTAATAACGCCTGTCCCAGCCCCCCGCTATTTTCCCGAATTTTAATAATTTCTAACATATACGGTATGATTAGGGGACTATCTTTTAGCGTGTCGCTTAAAAATTTTCCTTGCGCCATATTCATATTACTCTGAGCTAAAATATATTTCATCATTCCGCTACTTGTACTATCCTTAAATATTTCTACCGCTTCTCCTAATTGTAATCCGGATTCTAGCAATAAACCCATATAATTTGCTAAATCTTTATTTTGTTTTATCTTGTACAGATAAGATACTTTCGGTATTTTTAATTTTATCCATTCAATTTTTTTCTGAATATAAATGATTTTCTTTAGCCTAATCATTGCTATAATACTCAATATTACTATACCGGCTACCCATTGATAATAGTTATTTACGAAATTTGTTGCAGAAATTAACATTAAGGTAACCCATGGCAGCTGTGCACCTTGACCACTGTACATATCTATAAACGTTGGAAATATAAATTTTAAGCACACTACCAATGCTGCTATGATTGTAGCTATCATAAATTTCGGATATAATGTAACCCTTTTTATAGTCTTAGTCATCTCTACTTCCATTTTTAATTGATTTACAATTGTCTCTAAAATAGAATCAAATTTTCCACTAACCTCCCCAGCTTTCAAAGCTCCGATAATAAAAGCTGGTATATTTTTTACTGTTGCTAGTGCATCCGATATCGTATATCCTTGCTGCATACTATTTATCAATACATTAGCTAAACGCCTAATTTCTTTTTTAGAATTTGTCTGCTTAATTAACACTAGCGTTTCATACAAATTTATACCACTTTTTGTTAAAGCAACAATTGCTTCGAAAAATATTAAAAGATTTTCCTTAGAAATAACTTTCACCTCTCCCTTCCGTTATTTTTATTTTTTAATTGCCTAAAAATTAAAGATGTCCATCCGGATTCTGCTAATACGATTGCTTTATCCTCTAAAGTTTTTAGTCCATTGTTTTCAGTTTAATTACCTAAAATATTTTCTATTTCATCTAAAGATGTCCATCCGGATTCTGCTAGTACGATTGCTTTATCCAGTAAAGTTTTTAATCCATTCTTTGTAGCTATATCATATAAATTACCTTTAGTATAATCTGCATTACTTAAATGTACTTTTGGTAACAATATCTCAAATATTGCTACTCTACCTTTATAGCCAGTTAAGTTACATTCTGAACAACCGATTGCTTCAAAATAATCTCCATTTTTTTTCTTGCAATTTGGACATAACTTTCTTAATAATCTTTGTGCTATCACTCCTTTTAAGGTTTCTTTGATCATTATAGGCGATATGTTCATATCCATCATTCGATATATAGTACCAATTGAGTTTTCAGTATGCAACGTTGATAGAATGCTATGCCCCGTTAAGGCCGCCCTAGTTGCGATTTCAGTTGTAACCTTATCTCTCAGTTCGCCAATCATTAGCACATCGATGTCTTGTCTTAAAATTCCTCTTAGTGCTTGTTCAAATCCAAATCCGCCTCTCTCGTTTATATTTACTTGTGTTATTCCATCTATAACTATTTCTACTGGGTCTTCTATGGACACTATATTTACATATTCTGAATTTAATTCTTGTAAAAAGCTAGCCAAAGTCGTACTCTTACCACTTCCTGTTGGACCGGTTACAATAATCAATCCGGATTTCATTTTCAACAACTGTTCTATATCTCTTAAATCTTGAGATCCAAATCCAATACTTCTTAATGATAATATCGAATCTTCATTTTTTCTAAGTCGCATAACAATTTTTTCTGCATTAATGCTAGGTAATGTATTAACTCTCAGGTCATAATTTTGATAGGTCACGTATCCATCCTGAGCTTCTTTATTATTGGTTATATCCATATTCGAAAATGTTTTTACCGTATTAATCAATGCTTGCGATGTACTTTTGCTAAGATTTTTTATATTATGCATTCGTCCATCTATTCTGAATCTAACACTGATATTTTCTTTAGTAGTTTCTATATGAATATCAGAGGCATTTTTGTTAATAGCTTGATCTATAATGCTTAGCAATAATGTTTTCATTTCATTTTCTTGGCTATTATCCGAGTCTCTATTATGATCATTTAGCGAAAATAATGGACTTGAAGATGTCGCAATTAAGGCTTGAGTATTATTTATATCTTCGATTTGAATATTACTTTTTTTGAATTCGCTCAATTGCTCATAGGCCAAATTAATCGAATACTCCGTAGCAACAAGAAGCTTTATTTCCATATTAGTTATTAACTTTAGCCTAGCAATTTTGTCTAGAATCAATGGATTTTCTATAGCTACAAATAAAGAGTGCTCATCTTTATAAATCGGAATTATTCTATTTTTAATGCAGTAATCAATAATGCTTAAATCTAATTCTAAGTTATAGTTAAAATTTTCACTTAATTTTACGCCATCCACGTTAAAATAATCTTCTTTCATTTCTAAAAGGGCCACTTCATCCAAGTATTTATTTTGGAGTACTTCGAGTTCTGAAGTTACAGTAATATTTAATTTAGTTCCTAAATAATCCTTAAAAGACATCTTATCTACCTCCTTTTACCATCAATATATTTTTTTTAAATTCTTGACAATAAAATTCAATTTTATACAGCAAAAAAAATTGTCTCTCAAATTAATTAAGAGACAATTCATCAAGCTTAGGCAAGGAAGCCCTCGCTTTTAGGCGTAGGGAAAAATTGCCCAAACTCCTTGCATCACTTTATTTATTTATGATATAACTATCTGGACAAGAAAATAGTTTCGTATAACGTAACAAAGGCACTTGTCAATTTTGCAGATAAAGAAATTTAGAACAAAGGGAAAGAAAAGCTATTTTCCAACCGAAAATATGCATTCTAGCATAAGAATATCCGGTTGATTTGGTATAGAATCAGGTTTAGTTAAGATTCCATACCGGTCGAATTTATCTTCCAAAAGGAAATATATATTCTAGCATAAGAATATCCGGTTGATTTGGTATAGAATCAGGTTTGGTTAAGATTCCATACCGGTCGAATTTATCTTCCAAAAGGAAATATATATTCTAGCATAAGAATATCCGGTTGATTTGGTATAGAATCAGGTTTGGTTAAGATTCCATATCGGTCGAATTTATCTTCCAAAAGGAAATATATATTCTGGCGGAAGACTATCCGCTTGATTTGATTCAGATTGAGCTATTTCGGGCTTAATGATTTCATCGGTTATAGCTGGCTGTTCTAGTTCCGTTAGAATCAATTTTAAATCAAAGATATCACCGGATCTAGATATTCTAATATCAACTCGATCGCCAATTTCTTTTGCTCCTAATAAATTTCTTAATTCTTCTATACTCATAATCTTATTACCATCAAATTCTAATATAATATCATTCGGTTTTAATCCAGCAATTGCGGCTGAGCTACCAGGTAACACAGTGGCTACATAAACACCCACTGGGATCTCAAACTGTGCTACATCCTGCGTCATGGTTGCTCCTGTGATTCCTAGAGACGGCCTAATTATTCTACCATTTTCTAAAAGTTCGTCTACAATCAGTTTTACATCATTAATAGGTATTGCAAAACCCATGCCTTCGACTTTATCATCTACTAATTTGATAGTATTTATTGCTATAACTTCGCCCGTTGGACCAATTAAAGCACCGCCACTGTTGCCCGGATTTATTGCTGCATCAGTTTGTATCAATCTCATTTCTCCTTCTGTACTTATATCTATTGTTCTATTTGTTGCACTGATTATTCCGGCCGTTACTGTATTATTATATGCTTCGTCCAACGGCGTTCCTATAGCAATTGCTAAATCCCCAACTCTCACAGAATCACTGTCTCCTAATGGCGCTACCGAAAGTTGATTGGTCAAGTCTTTCGATACATCTTTTTTTTCTACAGTAACAACTGCTATGTCCGTTAATGAATCCGAACCTAACACTTTAGCATTTACTTTTTCATTTCCTAAAAATGTTACTATTAAACTTTCGGCCCCTTCCACTACGTGCGTATTTGTAATAATATAAATATTTGTCTCATCTTCTTTAAATATAACTCCGGATCCTAGCCCCGATGCTTGATACTCTACCGGCCAAGTATTTATATACTGATTGTTTACTATCGATACTATCGCTGGTCCAACATTCTCGGCTATATCCGTTATCGTATTTTTTTTCTCCATACTTGTTATTGGTAATACATTACTTACTGCGGTTGGTACACTTTTGGTTACTACTGGCACATCAATAGGATTTTGTTTAGTTAAGTAATCATTTATTAATGCATATGAACTTCCTGCTATGCCTCCGCTAACAATACTAAATAAAACCATTCCTGTAACAAATTTCATTAATTTCTTTATATCTCTATCATCTTCCAATGCTTTTTCTATCTCTCTTTCTAAATCCTTACGATCTGTACTTATAAAATTATTTTCTTTATAGTTGTGCTGATTATTGCTATCATCATTATTTATCATACATAAGTCCTCCTAAAAAGTTTTTCTAATTCACAGTATATCCAAAAAATACGGAATTCATATCTGTCTATAATATATTTATGCAATTTATTAATTTCTTATCCAATATTTGTATATTGTTATTCTCGATTTTATGGGTAGAATATAATATAGTTACTTTTTCTCTTATTATTATCAAAAAAGTGACAAAATTAAAAATATTATCAAAAAATATTTGACATTTAATGGTAGGGGCTTTATAATTCATAGCATAACTAAATTATATACTGGAGGTTAGAACTTATGTGCCTTGACGCTAAAATTAACAAAAATACTTTATTTGTAAACTTGGATGGTGAAATCGATCATCACACATCAACTAGCATACGGAGTGAAATCGATAAATTATATGATTCATCTAGAATTAGTAATATTATATTCAATTTTGAAAATGTTACTTTTATGGATAGTTCCGGTGTTGGCCTATTAATGGGTCGTTTTAGAAATGCTACAATTGGCGGAGGAAAAGTTGCGCTTATCAAAGTCCCAAAAGAAATCGATAAAATTTTAAATATTTCTGGTATTTATAAATTAATGAATAAATTTGACGATGAAGAGAAGGCTCTTACTCATCTTCAAAAATAATTAAGGAGGTTCAAATGACTACAAATTACCTAGATATGAAATTTCAAAGTATTAGTAGCAATACTTCTTTTGTAAGAGCAACAATTGGCGCTTTTTTATCTTCTATAGATTTAAATATGGAAGAACTATATGATATAAAAATGGCCGTCTCAGAAGCTGTAACCAACGCAATACTGCATGGATACAAAAATAGCCCCGATGAACTAGTCAGGTTAACCTGTTCATACGAGGAAACTGATTTACAATATAATATAAAAATCACCATCAGTGATACAGGAAACGGTATGAAGGATATAATCCAAGCACGCCAAGCCATGTTTACAACATCTTCCGATGATGAAAGGGCCGGACTTGGTTTTACCGTCATGGAAACAATTATGGATTTAGTAGAGGTTTTATCCCAAGAGGGTATTGGTACAACAGTCACTCTACATACGACTGTTAAAAAGTAGAGACCATGAAAAAGAACGGAGGTAGAAAATGGATGCTCAAACAGCCAATGATCAATTGGAGAAAACTAGGTTTCTAATATTGAAAGCTCAGTCTGGTGATATAGCAGCCAAAGAACTTTTGGTCGAACAAAACTTGGGTTTGGTTTGGAGTTTAGTCAAACGTTTTGCAAATCGTGGTTATGAACTAGACGATTTATTTCAAGTTGGTAGCATAGGTCTTTTAAAAAGCATTGATAAGTTTGATTTAAAATATCCGGTTGCATTTTCTACTTATGCTGTACCAATGATTGTTGGAGAGATAAAGCGCTTTCTAAGAGATGATGGATTAATAAAGGTAAGTAGAAGTTTAAAAGATTTAGCTATGAAAGCAAAATCCGCTAAAGAAGAATTTCAAAGAAAATATAATCGAGAACCTACTCTTAATGAAATCTCTAGTATTTTAAATGTGCCATGCGAAGAGATTGCTGTATCATTAGAGGCTAATTTAGAAGTTGAATCATTAAATGCATTGGTCAATCCAAATGGTAAGGCTACTATCACGCTATCCGAAAAAATAGATCAATCTCCAGATGAACAAAAAAACATCTTTGAGAATATATATCTAAAAGAAGTGATAAATACATTATCCAGCGTTGAACGCCAAATAGTAACTTATAGATATTTTGAAGATTTGACTCAATTAGAAATTGCAAATAGACTTGGTGTATCCCAAGTTCAAATTTCTCGTATAGAAAAACGAGTATTAGAAAAACTTCGTAATTCCATTCAGGAATAGTTATCCTTTCTTGCAGGTTATTCTTTACCTGCAAAGCTTTTTTATTCGACCAGCCAATAAGTAAACTTTAGAGTAATGACTAGGTATTCCTTTTTGCAGGTTATTCTTTACCTGCAAAGCTTTTTTATTCGGCTAGCCAATAAGTAAACTGTAGAGTAATATTATTTGGCTAACCAATACATAAACTTTAGATTAATATTCTACGCTAATCATCGTCAGTCCCGAAGCCGGTACAGTTTTGCCAGCGTATTTTCTCTCCTTACGTTCTATTATCTCTTTTATGGCTATGCCTCTATCCATTCCCTTATCTATCAAAGTTCCAACAATAATTCGAACCATATTATACAAAAATCCATTGCCTACAACTGTTATTGTGATAATCTCTTCTGAATCTTTTTCTATTTCAATATCTAAAATAGTTCTAACCGTCGATGATCCTTTTTGTAGTACACTAGATTTTGCTGCGCAAAAGGCTTTAAAATCATGTGTTCCTATTAACTCCTTTGCCGCCTCTCTCATCTTTAGTAAATCCAATTTATACGGATAATAATAAACAACATCCGATTTAAACGGACACGGTAATGCTGAATTTAATATTTGATATCTATACCTTTTACTCTTAGCAGAAAAAGTTGGATGAAATTCTTCACTTACATCTTCTATACTCTTTATTACTATATCTTTTGGTAGTTTATTATTTATCGCTTGCATTAACCCAAAATTGCCTATTTGAGTCCTTACATCTATCAAGCAAACTTGGGCCAAAGCATGAACACCCGAGTCGGTTCGACCCGCACCGATTACTTTCACTTCTTCTGTTGTAATTTTGTTTATCGCCATCTCTATTTCTGCAGAAATGGTTCTTGTACCAGATCCATGGACCTTGTCTTGCGCTTGTCTTGCAAATCCATTATAATTTGTTCCTTTGTATGCTACAATTAATTTCTTTCTCAACTTCTTTACCATTTTCTTTCGTTAATATTTTTAACTCTATCAGAGAGCCTAGAAGGCTTTATAACATCCAACATATTATTGCAAAGCATAACGTTGCTACCATGGCCCATCCATCATCTGCATTATATTTCAACGGATTTAACTTCGTTCGCCCTGTTCCCCCATGATAGCATCTCGCTTCCATCGCCATGGCTAATTCGTCCGCTCTTGTAAAGGCCGATACAAATAACGGTACCAATATCGGTACATACGCTTTCGCTCTATTAATTATATTTCCTTCGTTAAATTCTGCCCCCCTTGCCATTTGCGCTTTCATTATCTTATCCGTCTCTTCTAATAATATCGGTATAAACCTTAACGCTATACTCATCATCATGGCTATCTCATGCGCCGGTACCCCTATCTTTTTAAATGGACTAAGTAAATTTTCTATCCCATCCGTTAATCTTATCGGAGATGTTGTCAACGTCAAAATAGATGATCCTAATATCAGCAATATCAATCTAAGCCCCATTTGGATAGCCATTAACACGCCTTCTTTATATATCTTTATAAACCCATATTCAAAAATAAGCGTTTCGCCACCAACAAAAAACATATTTAATATAACAGAAAATATTAAGAAAAACATAATTGCCTTCATGCTTTTTAATAAATATTTAGCTGGAATCTTACTCGCTCTTAACACAACAAACAATGCCAAAATAATAAATCCATATCCGTAAAAAGTTTCTACTAGAAACACCGACACAATATAGATAAACACCATTATAATTTTCGTCCTAGGATCTAATGAATGTATTGCAGACTTTACCGGATAATACTGTCCAATGGTTATATCCATGTACTATACACCTCCTAAAATTAGTTAATTAAACCGAGGATCTAATGAATGTATTACAGACTTTATCGGATAACACTGTCTAATAGTTATTCCTCCTAAATTTAATTGATGACACAATTATAATAGTTAAATGGTAAATTGTATACAAGAAAATTTTTACTCGGTAACACTCACTTCGGACAAAATTATCCCCGATTAGCCATAACATCGATGTTAGCATAAATGGATTAGGTTTTGATAACTTAAATTTTAGCTTGAAAAATGCATAGTAATGTGATAACATAAAAGATGTATAAAATTTTAAAACTTGGAGGCAGTTCATGATCAAAATCAATAAAAAATTTGACTTTGTAGTAATCGGTGGCGGTATCTCTGGATTATGCATGGCGATATCAGCAGCTCGAAATGGAGTAAAGACCGCTTTAGTTCAGAATAGGTCAATGCTAGGTGGAAACGCAAGTAGTGAAATGAGAGTACACGTGAACGGAGCAGAGCGTGGAGGAAACTTCAAAAATGCACTCGAATCCGGAATAATACTAGAAATATTAATGGCCAATAAAAAAGTAAACCCAGAAAGTTCGTATCACGTTTGGGATACTGTTATGTGGGAAAAGGCCAAGTTTCAAGAAAATCTTGAACTATTTTTAAATACAAACATATTTGACGTTGTAACAGAAAATAATAAAATAGTAAAAGCCATAGGCGTACAGAATACAACAGAAATAGAATTTACATTTGAAGCAAAATATTTTGCAGATACAACCGGAGACGGAACTATAGCTTACATGTCTGGTGCGGATTATACAATAGGGCATGAGGCAAGATCAACCTACAATGAATCGTTAGCACCAGAAGAAGCTAACAACTATGTAATGGGTAGCTCATGTTTATTCTCTATGAAAGACGCTGGCGTAAAAAGTCCTTTTAAACGTCCAGAATGGGCCTATGAGTACACCAAAGAAATGCTAGGCAAACGTGGCATCCCTGAATTAACTCATGGTTATTGGTGGATTGAATTAGATGGCGAGATTTCCGAAACCGAAGATATAAAGACAGAATTAATGAAATATTTGTATGGTGTTTTTGACTATATCAAAAATAGCGATCATTTTCCAAAAGAACAAACTGAGAACTTAGTTATCGACTGGATCAGTTCTATAGCCGGTAAACGTGAATCCAGAAGAGTGTATGGAGATTATGTACTAAATCAAAACGATATCGATGCTTCTAAACGTTTCCCGGACGCTGTTGCCTATGGCGGTTGGACCATGGACGACCATTCAGTCGGTGGTATAAAATCTATCAACCCTCAAGAACGTGGTACCATATGGCATCAAATAAATGACATATACACTATACCTTATAAATGCTTATATAGCCGTAACATAGAAAATCTATTTATTGGTGGCCGATGTATGAGCGCCTCTCACATGGCTTTAAGCTCCGCCCGTGTAATGGCTACCGGTGCTACCATGGCCCAAGCTGTCGGCGTTGCTGTATCAATCGCTCTCCGAGAAAACGTAATGGCCAGAGGAGTAAATGAGCACATCGACGAGCTTCAGCAAAAACTAATAAAGGATGACTGCTACATTCCCGGCATAGTATGTAAAGACGAAGACAACTTAGTAAAAAAATACCCCGTAACAATAACCGCTTCTTCTCACATAGACGGCGGTGAGCCGACATCCATAAACGGTGACTACGCTAGACGTGTCGGCGATAAAAACCATTGCTGGATTTCCGGCGAAATGAACGGTGATGAATGGATTAATATCAATTTCGGCTCTCCTATCACCGCTAATGAAGTTGTCCTTCGTTTCGATCCTGACTTTAGTAACACTATAATCCCTACTCAGTCTTATAGAACTAGGGCGAGACAGCCGGTTGATATGCCTCATGTACTAGTTAAAGACTATACCCTTGTTTGCCATAAAAACGGCGTGCCCGTTAAAGAAATTGCCGTATCCGATAACTTCCAACGTGTTAATAAACACTCCGTGGCCGGCATCGACTTCGATAGCCTTTCTGTTATCGTGAGCGCAACTTACGGTGACAAACATGCTAGAATTTTCGATATAAAAGTTTATAACTAATTTTGATATCGACTTCGATATCCTTTCTGTTATTGTGAGCACAATTTATGGAGATAAACATGCTAGAATTTTCGATATAAAAGTTTATAACTAATTTATTTATTCTATTGCAGACTTTATGGTTTATACAACTATATTGTTCTGCTTTTTTTATATTTATCTTTAATATGATTTTTTGAAAAAAGCACTCATCAATAAAGAGAGTGCTACGTTACTTTTTTATAGGTCTAATTCTTCAATTATTTCTTTCACCTTTTCTATAGGTATTTCTAATTTTTGGGAAATTTCCATATCATTCATTTTCATTTCATCATGGAGAATTTCTACTTTACCTATTATGATTCCTTCCTCTTCATCCATTATTTTATCTCCATCCTCTCCCCGTATTTTCTTAGCTTTATCCTTTTTATATTTCTTTGCCTAATATAAATCTGGTACAAATTTTTCAAGTAAATGATTTTTTAAATCCGTTAATGCTGACAACATGACGTTCATATCATCTTCTAAAATTACATTTTCGGCCCTTAATTGTTGTATC
Organism: Candidatus Epulonipiscioides saccharophilum; assembly: GCA_002007295.1. Classification (GTDB taxonomy): domain Bacteria; phylum Bacillota; class Clostridia; order Lachnospirales; family Cellulosilyticaceae; genus Epulonipiscioides; species Epulonipiscioides saccharophilum. The sequence continues at coordinate 19,626 of LNZM01000128.1, forward strand.
TTAATTTCTACTTCTTGTGCAGCCTCTCTTAGTTCGGTTGCTTTTCCTTCTAAGTCCTTTAGTTCTTTTTTATCCGGATTGTTACTATTAGCAATTGATTGCAATTCTTGTTTATATTTAAAAATTGTTAACGGTAACAAGCAATACATTTTCTCGTTTATTAAGCTTTCTACACTATATTCCCAAAATCGGATAGTCTTAACAGAATATTCCTTTTCCTCTCCATTTGGCAAAGTCACAGTCATTTCTTGATCTTCTATATCCGGATGTTCTTCTAAGAACATTACTGCTTGCACTGGCATTTCATATGAATTAGGTTTTAATCTTTTCATTTCGGCTGTACCAAAAGCATAGCTCAGTAAATTTCTCGTCATATCCGGATTATTTGAGGTTTGAATTTTTAAGTGATAATAATTTTTATTAATCCTTAATAATATATCAATTTCAGTGTCTGTAAAATACTGATATGCCATAACAAAAATCTTCTTAATAGAATCTATCTTTATTTCTTTTTCATAATTTTTATCAAAAAATTCATTAATCGTACCCAAAATACAACTATTAGATAATTTAAATAACGATCTTATTATTCTATCAAACAAAATATTTTCTCTAATTACGGATTGCTTACCATGGTTTAAATCAGACATCGTATCTTTCATTATAATGTCAGATTCATCATCTTTTAAATATGGTATAGCCTCGAGCAAGTCAGATAATACATTAACTATTTCCTCTGTCTCTTGAGATTCTGAATTTTTATCCAAGCCAAGTAAATTACATAATATATCAAGTACTTTATCTTTCATTTGAAATTCGAAATTTTTATCCACATTAACTCTCCTTTTATTTTTTAGGATTTATCCTTTCTATATTTCTTTGTCTAATATAAATCTGGTACAAATTTTTCAAGTAAATGGTTTTTTAAATCCGTTAATACTGATAACATGACGCTCATATCATCTTCTAAAATCACATTTTCGGCCTTTAATTGTCGTATCTTAATTTCTACCTCTTGTGCTATCTCTCTTAGTTCGGCTCCTTTTCCTTTTAAGTCCTCTAATACTTTTTCATCCTGATTGTTACTATTAGCAATTGATTGCAATTCTTGTTTATATTTAAAAATTGTTAATGGTAACAAACAATACATTTTCTCGTTTATTAAGCTTTCTACACTATATTCCCAAAACCGAATAGTCCTAACAAAATAGTCCTCTTCAACTCCATTTGGCAAGACCAGAATTATTTTTTGATCTTCTATATCCGAATGTTCTTCTAAGAACATTGCTGCTTGCGTTGGCATTTTATATGCGTTAGGTTTGAATTCGTTCATTTTAGATGCACTCATAGCATAATTCACTAAGCTTCTCCTCATCTCAGGATTATTTGAGGTTTGAATTTTGAAGTGATAATAATCTTTATTAATCTTTAATAATATGTCAATTTCAGTATCTGTAAAATATCTATATGTCCTCTTAAAAATCTTCTTAATAGAATCTATCTCTATTTCTTTTTCATAATTTTCATCAAAAAATTTATTAATTACACCCAAAATACAACCATTAGATAATTTAAATAATGATCTTATTATTCTATCAAACAAAATATTTTCTCTAATTACGGATTGCTTACCATTATTTAAATCAGACATTATATTTTTCATTGTATTTTCCGCTTCATTCTCGTTTAAATATGGTATATCATCGACTAAGTCAGATAATATATTAACTATTTCCTCTTTCTCTTGAGATTCTGAATTTTTATACCAGCCAAGTAAATCAGATAATATATAAAGCATTTTATCTTTCATTTGAAATCCTAAATCTTTATCCACATTAACTCTCCTTTTATTTTCTAGGATTTATCCTTTCTATATTATAAACATAATTTATTTTCCTTAAACAAGGCTTTTGAAAAATTTTCATCTACATTTTCGTTACTTTTTATCTGACATTTTAATCTTCACATAAATATATACTATCAAAAATAATATCCCTATTGTTAGAATATGCGTCAGGTGTGAATTTAGCGTTTGCCCCCATGACCAACCGAATAATGCAGATATCGTATTGATTATTAATACTATTGTATACAACGGCAAAGTATACAGACATGTTTTTTCTACTATTTGTTTTTGCTTACTATCACTACTATTTTTTAAATTCTTTATTACCATTACGATCATAAAAATAGCCGGTGCCATCGTTAACCCTATCATTAAATAAATTGTCATGTAACTCATAAAGTTTAACATAAAAAATATCCCTCCAAATTTTTTCTCATTTTAGATAGTCTTATATTTTTATCTTTTTAATATGCATTTTTTTCTATTTGTATTTTTAATCGAAAATCATATGTATTTTATATCTTGACCTTATATTTTAACATATAATGCTAAAAAAGGCAACTAAATCATGTTTTCCCATTAATTCACTATTGTTTTTTCCAAGAATTATGTTATAATATTTATGAGTATGTATATTGAGTAGCTTAACAAAAACGCTCGTCCACAAACAAATGCTTATCTTCATTATAATGGCTAGATATTTTCAGCCACCAACAAATACATATCTTCATAATGGCTAGCTAGATATTTTAAGTCACCAACGAATGCTTATCTTCATTATAATGGCTAAATATTTTCAGCCAACACCGAATGCATAGCTTCATTATAATGGCTAGGTATTTTAAGTATACATGGGAACTTAAGAAAATTAACGAAAAAAATTAAAACGAAGTAAGTACAACTTGTAGCACCCCTTAGTCAGCTTCGCTGACAGCTCCTTTTAATCAATCGGACCCTACAAATAAACGATTTTTTTAAAAATATATTGATCATCTTTATCTATTGTTATAAGTATATTCACTTTAACATATAATAGGCTATACTTAACCTCTAAGTTCTAAATTAATAAATTTAAAGGAGATTGAATTTAATGATAAATACAAATAAAACTATTAATCTTTCAGAAGTTGCTCAAACAGCTAGCCAATACTATAAGGATGGAGACTTTTATTGCTCAGAAGCATTAATTAAAACTATAAAAGACACTTTTGAAATTGACATGCCCGACGAAATAATTGCTATGGCATCTGGCTTTCCACAAGGCATCGGTGCTTCTGGCTGCACATGTGGTGCTTTATCTGGTGGTGTCATGGCTCTTGGTATGATTTTCGGCCGAACCAAACCTAAAGGAGAAGAAGTAGCTAAGGCCATGGAATTATCTAACGAACTGCATGATCAGTTTCGGGCACTCAACAAAGTTGCATGTTGCCGCATATTAATCAAAAACGTTGAATATGCCAGCGAAGCTCACGTTCAACAATGTGCCAAATTTACCGGCGAAATGACTTACGAAACAGCCAAAATTATTTGCCGTGAAAAAAATATTCCTTTTGTAGAATAACAACTCCAATGGGACTGTCGCATTAACAACCCAAAAAATCAGAAAACGAGCGTCCAAAAAAAGGATAGCTCGTTTCTTCGTTTCATGGCATACATCAACTAAAATTTGAATATAGACTTCACTAAAAGATGATTACGAAGTAACCACTCCAGAAGGACCCCTCAGTCAGCTGCGCTGACAGCTCCCCTAGAAGGGGAGCTGGGCCACTTCTCTTGAAACTAGTGAAAACTTAAAGGCCGCTTTCTCCCTCCGTCAGCTAACGCTGACACCTCCCCCGCAATGTTGTGAAGACGAAGAGGGACACCGCTTCCCTACAAATTTTGTGACTAAGATTCTTAAGTTCCCGCCTATGCCTGGAAGGGGAGCAGGGCCACTTCCCCGCAATGTTGTGAAGACGGAGGGGGCACCGCTTCCTCACAATTTTGTGACTAAGATTCTTAAGTTCCCGCCTATGCCTGGAAGGGGAGCAGGGCCACTTCCCCGCAATTTTGTGAAAACAGAAGGTGGTCACGCTACCCTGCAATTTTGTGAAATTCTCTACACACTTTCAATCTTAAGTTCCCGCCTATGCCTGGAAGGGGAGCAGGGCCACTTCCCCGCAATGTTGTGAAGACGGAGAAGGCACCGCTTCTCTGCAATTTTGCGACAGCTCCCTTTTGATTAGTCTTTTTTTTTTGCACACTTTCACTTGTAATATCTCTCTTATTCATGTTACAATAGTTTATAAATAAAATATAAACGGAAGGAGCTTTTATTTTAACTTCGGATACTGCTACATATTTTTCTAACTTTTCAACAATCACTTTATTATTTATTTTCTAACCCAGAGAGGATTAATCTATCATGGAAAAATTTAAAAAACCTATTATGATTTACGTTATAATAGTTGCCTTAAGTGCTTTAGTCTTAGGTTTTAGCGATCAAATATTTTCTAATTATTATAAAGACGTTTACAACATCAACGCTGAAATGCGAGGATTTATCGAATTTCCTAGAGAATTGCCCGGCGTTCTCTGTATATTATTAATATCTGCTCTATCCTTTATCGGCGATATTCGAATGGCTATAGTAGCCCATATTCTAAGCTTCATTGGTATTGTTGTTCTAGCCTTATTTACTCCTTCTTTCAATATCATGCTTATTTTCTTATTTATTAACTCCGTCGGCATGCACATGTTTTTTCCTCTTATTGACGGCATCGGCATGAGCTTAATTGAAGGTAACGATGTAGGTAAAAAAATGGGCCAATTTAAAGGTATTAACACTGCCTTCGTCTTCTTGGCCAGCTTAATCGTATTTTTAGGCTTTCGTTACAATATATTTTCTTTCTTAACTCCTATTAAATCCATCTTTCTAATCAGTGCATTGCTTTGTTTAATCATTATTGTTCTATTTATACTCTTAAATAAAATGATACATACTCCCATAAAAAAACGAGAATTAAAAATCAAATTTAAGAAAGACTATAAGTATTACTATACTCTTGCTATCATGAACGGCGTTCAAAAACAAATCGTCATCGTCTACGGTCCATGGGTCTTAATTGAGATCTTAGGCCAACAAACCGATTCTATCGCTCTAATAGGCATGTTTGGCGCATTAATCGGTATATTCTTCATTCCACATCTCGGCCGATGGATAGACAAATACGGCATCAGAAAAATGCTATTTTTAGATGCAATATCTTTCATCATTATATATATTGTTTATGGCTTAATAAGCAGTGGCTTTGTCTCCGGATTTATACCGAAAACAGGCTTCTTCATTGGGGTAGCCATAGCCATAATGATTTTGGATAAAGTATCTATGCAAATGGCTATTATCAGAACAGTATATTTAAAAAGTATAGCAATCGATAGTAAGGACATAACACCAACCATTTCTTTGGGTATTAGCATGGATCATATTGTGACGATTATATGTGCAGGTATTAGCGGAATAATTTGGGAACAATATGGACCACAATATATATTCTATCTAGCAGCAGCATTCTCATTTATTAATCTTTATGTTGCATTCAAAGTCCGAGATAAGGTTGTAACAGCCGAAGAAAGTCTCAGTGCTTAATTAGAAATAACGGATGCTACATTCTCATTTACTTGAAAGCAATAAAATCTTGTATGCACGCTTTCTCCCCCCCCATACATGGGAACTTAAGAAAATTAACTACTTAGAAGTAACCAAAACTTGTATGC
>LNZM01000129.1 GCA_002007295.1 Candidatus Epulonipiscioides saccharophilum
GAAATTTTGAAATTAAATAAATTAAATTAATATCGTTGGAACGCCGTATGAGGTGAAAGTCTCACGTACGGTGTGGAGCAGGGGAAAAGATGGAGATCATATCAAAGTCTTACCTATTGCTATTAAAGTGGAGGTATTTTAATATGACCGAAAAAGAGAAAGCTGCAAAAGGATTATTGTACGACGCAAACTATGATAAAGAGCTTATAAACCATAGAATAGCATGTAAACGTTTATGTCATAAATTAAATATATCGGATCCAACAGACATAGATTATCAACGTGAAATATTTCCCCAAATTGTTGGAAATGTAGGCAAAGACTTTTTTGTAACCACACCATTTAATTGCGACTATGGTTATAACACTTTTATAGGGGATAATTTTTATTGCAATCATAATTTAATCATTTTAGATTGTGCTAAAGTTAGCATAGGAAATCATGTATTTATTGCTCCTAACTGTTGCATATCTACGGCCGGACATCCATTAGATTATGTTCAGCGAAATCAGGGCTTGGAATTTGCCTTTCCAATAACAATAGAAGACAATGTATGGATTGGCGCAAACGTTACTATTTTACCTGGAGTAACCATAGGTAAAAATTCTGTTATTGGCGCTGGCAGTGTTGTATCTAGAGATATTCCTCCAAATAGTGTAGCTGTGGGTGCTCCATGTCGTAGAATTAAAGCAGTACCAGTTTCTATTTAAATTATTAAAAAATACCCCTTCTATTAATTGTAATAATTAAAATAAGGGGTATAACACTATTAAATTAAATTTCCATTATAATCGGTAAAACCATAGGACTTCGCTTAGTTTTTTGCCATACAAAATCTCTTAGATCGTCTCTTACATGAGTTTTTATCAACATCCAATCCATAATTTGATTTTTCTCACACTTATCAAGAGTTTTTCTTACTACATTTCTTGCTTGATCCATTAAGTTCTCTGCTTCTCGTACATAAACGAAACCACGTGAAATAATATCTGGTCCAGCCACAACAAATCCGTCTGAATTTAAAGTCATTACAGCTATTAATAAACCATCTTCGGATAAATGCTTTCGATCTCTTAAAACTATATTTCCAACATCTCCGACACCAAGGCCGTCTACTAGTACTTGTCCGGACGGTACAGTACCAGTAACTTTCATAGAAGTTTTGTCTAAAGATAAAACATCTCCAATAGCTAATATCGGAATATTTTCTTTTGCAATACCCATATTTATTGCCGTATTAGCATGAGCCTGCAGATGTCTATATTCACCATGGACGGGCACAAAATATTTCGGCTTAATCAAGGCTATTAGTAATTTTTGTTCTTCTTGCGCCGCATGACCGGAGACATGAGTATCATCCTTAATTACGATAGCGCCTTTTTTAGTTAAGTCATTTATAACGTTAGATACGGTTTTTTCATTTCCGGGTATAGGCGTTGCGCTTAAAATTACTATATCTCCTGGTTTAATTTCAACCTGTCTATGCTCTGATTTTGACATCCTGGATAAAGCGGCCATAGGCTCACCTTGAGAACCAGTCATAATGATTACAACTTTATCATCGGGATATCTTTTTAAATCGTTTACTTCTATTAATATATTTTTAGGAATATCCAAGTATCCAAGTTCACTAGCTATCTTTACTACATTCACCATACTACGGCCCATTACTGTAACTTTTCTATTAGTTTGGCTTGCAGCATTAATAATTTGCTGAACTCTATCTACATTCGAAGCAAAGGTAGCTACCATTATCCTTCTATCTTTATATTTACTAAATACATCCGTAAAAGTCTCTCCTACAACTCTTTCAGATTGAGTATATCCTTGTCTTTCTGAATTGGTACTGTCAGATAATAATGCTAATACTCCTTTTTGTCCTAATTCAGCTAATCTGTGTAAATTTAATACTTTTCCCCTTATAGGTGTATAATCTATTTTAAAATCTCCGGTATGGATTATTGTTCCTACTGGTGTCCATATAGATAACATTACCGAATCCGTGATACTATGGTTAGAACTTATAAATTCTACTTTGAAACTATTTCCAAATTTTATTGTCTCTCCATCTTGAATAACTATCCTTGTTGTTGTATCCATAAGTCCATGTTCTATCAATTTATTTTCTATTAATGCATTAGTCAAGCTTGTCCCATATATAGGAATATTGACTTCTTTTAATATATATGGTAATCCTCCTATATGATCCTCATGTCCATGTGTTATTACAAATGCTCTTATTTTTTCTATATTTTTTACAAGATAAGTTACGTCTGGTATAACTAAATCTATACCCAACATTTCGTCTCCAGGAAATGCAAGTCCACAATCTACGACTATAATGTCGTTTTCGTATTCTAACACTGTCATATTTTTGCCGACTTCACCTAGTCCGCCTAATGAAATAATTTTTAATTTTGGTTTTGGTTGTTTTGGTCTCAAAATTTTACCTCCTATATATTTTTTCCGCACTGTAACATAAAGATGAGACCATTATAATCTTTTCTTTTAAATATGTCAATAAATATGTCAATTAACTTCAAGATCATATTCATCATTTTCCATTAAAATAAGTGTAATTTGTTGAAATTCATCCTCATTTTCTAGTAAAGAATAAAATAAATTATTATCTGCGTCTTTTTGTTCCTTTAAAATTGTTGCTTCATCATCTTTATCTACAACTAATAGATATTTACTATTGTTAAATATAGTACTGTCTACTATTTCAAATAAAATTTCTTCATTAGTTTCTTCATCATAAAATGATATCATATTGTTCCTCCTTAAAATACAATTTAAGATTTAATGCGTTTTGAATCCAAATAATTTTGTAAAATTATAACAGCAGCCACTTTATCAATTACTTTACTACGTTTAGCCCGGCTTACATCTGCTTCTAATAAAGCATTAGTGGCGGCGACTGTAGAAAGACGTTCATCCCAAAGAGAAACTGGAATTTTCAACTTTTGTTCTAATTTAGTTTTAAAATTTATAGTTGCTTCTACTCTAGCGCCTAGAGTATTATTCATATTTTTAGGCAAGCCTAAAACAATTTCTTTAATTTCTTGTTTTTGACAAATATCCAATAGTTGCTTTATAGTATCTTTTATATTGTTTGGATCTTGCCTTCTAATAATAGTTAAAGGATTTGATATGATTAGAAGAGGGTCACTTATAGCAACCCCGGTTGTGTGTGATCCAAAATCTAATCCCATTATTCTCAATTTTTTTCTCCTACATAAGAAGCGACTAATTCTTCTAAAATTTCGTCTCGTTCTAATTTTCTAATTTTTGTTCTAGCTCCATTATAGCTGGTTATATATGTTGGATCACCGGACATTATATAACCTACTATTTGATTTATAGGATTATATCCTCGTGACTGTAAATCCGAATAAACTTCTAGGAGAATTTCTCTGGTCGAGACTTGTTCTGTTAAATCAAAAGTAAACTGCATTGTTTCGTTTAAATTATTCATTCAACTATGCTCCCTTCTAACATATTATAGGTAAGTTTATTAATTTTAACCAAATTATTCAATAAACCACCGCTTTCGACATCTACACGGACATAATTGCTTGTGAAACCTTGTGTATTATTTTCAAATAAAATCTCTACTTCTTTACCAATCATATTCTTAATAAACTTGTTTCTATTCCTATTTACTACTTCTTTTAATTTTTTAGCTCGTACTTCCTTGACATGTGCATCAAGTTGATTATCCATTTTAGCGGCGATAGTACCATCTCTTTTAGAATATGGAAATATATGAACATCTAAAAATCCTATTTTGTCCACAAATTCTAAAGTACTTAAAAATTCTTCTTCTGTTTCACCTGGAAAACCTACAATTATGTCCGTTGTTAACCCTACATTTGGCATAATACTTCGTAATTTCTTTACACTATCTAGATATGTTTGGGTATTATATTTGCGATTCATTCGTTTCAATACAGTGTCTGATCCACTTTGTAATGATAAATGAAAATGATCACATATTTTAGGAGTAGTTTTTAGCATATCTACAAATTCATCGTCAATGATTGTTGGTTCAATAGAACTCAATCTTATCCGCTGTATCCCATCTATTTTGGCTATCTTCTTTATAATAGATATTAGGTTTGTATCCACCAAATCTTTACCATAAGAAGCGACATGAATACCGGTTAAGACTATTTCTTTAAAGTTAGCCTTACTCAGTCTAATAGCTTCTGCTAGGACATTATTTTCTTTTCTACTTCTAATTTTCCCCCTTACATAAGGAATAATACAATAACTGCAGTAATTATTGCAACCCTCTTGAATTTTTAAATATGCTCGGGTCTTCGAAGTGGTGGTTGAAATGCTTAGTTCTTCGTATTCTTCTACATCCATTATGTTCGTAATATCATTTTTTATATTATTGTCCTTAAATAGTCTGATAAGATCTATTATAGAATTGCGATTATCTGTACCCACGATAATATCAATTTCCGGTACTTCTTCTTGTAGCTTTTCTTTGGCTATCTGAGCATAGCAACCCATAGCTATTAAAATACTACTTGGATTAATCTTCTTAGTTCGTCTTAACATTTGTCTACATTTTCTATCACTCAAATGAGTTACGGTACATGTATTAACTAAATATACATCAGCAGACTCCGAAAAGTCTACCAATGTATAACCGTCTTTAATAAATTTTTCTACTACTGCGTCAGAGTCATATTGATTGACTTTACAGCCTAAAGTGTATGCTGCTACAGTTTTGCTTTCTTCATTTTTCAAAAAAAATTTTCCTCCATACAATTTGTTTTATTTTGTTTGCTAAATCTACCCTACCTTAATTGAATGAGATTTATTATTCGCCTATAGCAATAGGTTCTTCTTTTTGATTTTCTAATTCTGCTTTTTTATTTATGGCTTCAATATCCTTAAAACTGTAAATAGCTTTTTCTTCATATATTTCGCTTAATTCTCTTTTTCTTCTGTCTTGGAAACTTTCTTCTACTTCCTCTTCTATTGTTTCTTCTGACACACCTATGGTTTTTACAAAAATAGGATGAATCAAATAAGAAGCAATGTAGCAAAGAATACCAGGAACTAAAAGTAAAGTAGGTGGTATAAATAATATTATTAGGACTGCAATTATATTTAGACAAAGCAATAAGAAACTTGTAACTAAATGTTTATTGGTCAATACAAAAGATAAAATGAATATATTTTTAAGTTTCATATGAAATCTTGATAGTATTGCAAAACAATATGTGCTAAAAAGCGTAACCTCTATACAGAAAAACAATACGAATCCAGAATATATTATAAGTGTTAATCCTTGGAACGTTGGATTTAATAGAGATAAAAAGTAAAGACTAGCACTTGCCCAAACTAAAAGCAATATAATAGTCATAGGTATTGACTGCTTAAAATTTTGTTTGTAGCTTTTAACAAACTCTCTATATATACTTGGATCCTCTTTTCTAATTTTTTTCCCATAAACATAATATAATGCAGTAGAAGAGGCTCCGATGGTTACAATCGGAACACATCCTATTACAAACATGATAGAAAGTAGCATAAAATCCGCAAGTTCATTACCTATTCTATAAACTGGCCCATCCAAATCAAAAAGTTTCATTTTATTTTCCCCCTGTTTATTCTTTTAAGATTAATTATAACCTAAAAACTGATAAAATAAAAGAGTTTTTTTAAAGCTTTCTTAATCATTATTACACTTTTATTTAAAGTTCATGTGTAGCAAAGGACTTATTTGCATTATTTTTTAACTTGTAATTTTAGGAATTTAAGTATAGAATAATTCTATTACAAATTTTAAGGAGGCTCTTTTATATGGAAAATAATGATCTGACCATATTATCCGAACATCTGATATCAGCAAATAGGATCGATCAAGATCTTTTTGACAAGTATGAAGTTAGACGAGGACTAAGACGGCCGGATGGAACGGGAGTATTAGTCGGTTTAACTCATATAGGGAATGTTCATTCTTACATTATTGATGAAGGCGAGATAGTTCCGGTTCCAGGTCTTTTAACATACCGTGGAATAGATGTACAAACATTATGCCATAATGCAGTAAACCATAAGTATTGTGGATTTGAAGAAACTTCTTTTTTACTACTTTTTGGTCATTTACCGTCCTTAGAAGAAAACGCAGTATATAATAATTTACTTGGCGAACGCCGTATGTTAGATCACAACTTTATAAAGTCGTATATTTTGGATAATCCAAGTCCTAGTATAATGAATGCTATGGCTAGAAGTGTTTTAGCATTATATACATTTGATAGCAATGCAGAAGATGACAGCGTAGAAAATGTTTTGCGACAAAGTTTAGAACTTATCGCAGCATTTCCGACCATTATGGTTTACGCATATCAAGCGTATATACATTATTATAAACATGAGAGTCTGTTCATTCATAAACCGAATCCTAATCTTAGCACGGCCGAAAATATTTTATATATGTTAAGAGCAGATCAATCATTTACAAAATTAGAATCTACACTATTAGATTTGGCTTTAATTCTTCATGCAGAACATGGAGGAGGAAACAATTCTACTTTTGCCACCCACCTAATTACGTCAGCGTCTACAGACACCTATTCGGTAATAGCAGCGGCGCTTGGTTCGTTAAAAGGGATTAGGCATGGTGGTGCCAGTTTAAAGGTTGTAGATATGTTTGAATGTATTAAAAATGAAATTGAAGATTGGGATAATGACGAAGATATAAAAGCCTATTTAAGAAAAATAGTTAATAAAGAGGCTTTTGATAAAACAGGTCTTATATACGGAATTGGCCATGCTGTTTATATTATATCGGATCCAAGAGCTGTTATTTTAAAAAACTACGCACAAAAGCTAGCCATAGAAAAAGGATACGAAGCGGAATTTAAATTATTGATAAAAATAGAGGAATTAGCACCAGGTATTTTGAGTGAAAAAAAGGATTCTTTTAGCAAAGTTTGTGCTAATATAGATTTTTACTCTGGTTTTGTATACAATATGCTAGGCATTCCTAAAGAATTATTTTTACCATTGTTTGCTGTATCCAGAATAGTTGGATGGAGTGCACATAGATTAGAAGAAATTGTAAATACTGGTAAAATTATTCGTCCTGCATATAGAAATGTAGAAAGAAGACATGAATATACCCCGATCGAAGAAAGATAATTAAATAAAAATTTGAGCGTCCATTTTGGTATGTACGCTCTTTATATATTAACGAATTGTAAAAGTATTTTTACCTTTTTCTTTAGATAAATATACAGCTTGATCAGCTCTGTCAAATAATGCTTCATACGATATTATTTCATTTTTAATTATACCTACGCCAATACTAGCTGTAACTCTGACTTTTATATCATCTTTTTTATAAGTAGTATCAATAAGGTTACCTATTGCTTTACATTTATGTTCTAATTCTATTACTTCTATCTCATTTTTAATAAATACTATAAACTCGTCACCGCCAAATCTTCCTACAATATCATATTCACTACTAAACAATTGTTCCAGTTTTCTTGATGCCTCCTTTATTGCTTCATCTCCAACACTGTGACTAATTTTGTCATTTACATTTTTAAAATTGTCCAAATCTACTATTATTAACGCACCTACAATATTACTTCTTAAATAATGTGTAATTAGTTGTATGGTAGTCGTTTTATTATATAATCCTGTAAATTCATCTCTTTCCACTTTACTTAGCAATATACTTTCACGTTCTTTTTCATCCGTTATATCAGTCATAGATATAACCGTGATAAATTTATTTCCCGTAATCTTATTTTTAACATGAAGGATGGCTCGGATCCAACAGTAATTTCCTGGAAAAATTTCATTTCTATATTCAATTTCATACATATCTATTCCGTTTTCATGTATTTGGATCATATATTCTATAGAAGTCCGCTCTATAAATTTTTGTCGATCTAAATAATAAACATTAACACTAAGTGATTCTTTCACTAACTTAGAATAAGGTAAGTTCCAATTATACGGATAAACTGGATTGTTATTTTCATAAAAATTCACTTTATCTAAATATAAATCCACTTCTATGACGGTATCAGATCTGCCTAATAATATTTTTTTATACATTTCTTTTTTTTCCATCTCTGTTGATTGAAACAAGTTCATATTGTCTAATTCATTATATTCGTATAAAATCCAATAACAACTATATATTATACCCAATGAACAAATTGATAAAACAATATGTGCTAAGTAAAATACAAAGTCAAAGTTGTTAATTTCAAATCTCAAACTATTCACAAATAACCATGAAAATATTACTATTACTAAAACGAAAACAGGCTTTAAGCGACTCGACGAAGAAGATAAAATTTTTAAATGGTATTTTAAAAATAGTTTAATCATTATACAATATATTACATTTACTATTGTTGCAATAATTATAGAAATTTCTTCAATAAATAGATATGTATCAATAGAAGATATAATCTCAAAAATAGATTGTACATTTATAATAGCAAATATAGATAAAGTCATTGTATTAATAATAATAAAATGTATTGGTAACATTAAGGCACATATGATTTTATTAATTTTGTGACCGTCAAATAACCACATTACTTCTATCATCGTACAAATGCTTAGCAACAAATAACTAATCCAAATAGGTAGCCTCTCTGCAGAATTTAATAATATATATGAACCCCAGGTATTAACCACAGCAAGGAGATACTTTAATATCGATTTTTTATCACAATCTATTAAAATATCCTTTATGATTTCAAAAAATAGAATATAATTCAAAAAAATTAGAGCAAATAATAAATGTATCATATATACCTCCTTAGAAAATTAAATATTTCTTAAAATAATACCATAATTTTTTTTTTTTGTAAATAAACATTTCTATTGACAATATAATAAAATCTATATATAATGTACGAATATTATTTTATTATATATACGAATTTAAGGAGGATTTTTAGATGTCAAACAATAAATTGGCGCAAAAATTTAATGCTAGAAGTTTAATCATATATTCGTTACCGACAATTGTCATGATGTTTTTTAATTCTACATATGGAATAGTGGATGGCCTATTTGTCTCAAACTTTATTGGAGAAAATGCGTTGGCTGGATGCAATATAGCATTTCCAATTCTTTTGATAGCAATAGCTATTAGTGCGATGATGGCTACAGGATCTAATGCATTAATAGGAAAGTATTTAGGAGAAGGAAAAGATAAAGAGGCCAAAGAGTTGTTGTCTAGCATATACATAATAGCAATATTGTTTGGAATAATGGCATCTATATTAATAATTATATTTGCGAATCCGTTACTTTCTGTGATGGGAGCGAATGAAGTATTATTACCATATGCCAGAGAATATTTAATCAATTGGATACCGATGCTAACGTTTGCTTTATTGGAATTTTTTACGCAAAGTTTTTTTATTACAGCTGGCAAGCCACACCTAGGATTTATAGCGAGTATAACAGGAGGGATAACGAATATTGTATTAGACTATGTTTTTATAGTAGAGTTTGCTATGGGAATAAAAGGTGCAGCGTGGGCCACAGGCATAGGAATAGCGGTAGTGGGGATCTTTGGATTAGTATATTTTTCTATTAATCGAAAAGGCACTTTATATTTTATTAAGCCTAGATGGAATTTAAAAGAAATCATTCAGTGTTTTTACAATGGGATAAGTGAATTTGTAGGTTGTATATCTGGAGCTATCACTACAGTATTATTCAATATTATAATGATGTATATAGCTGGAGAAAATGGGGTAACAGGCATGACGGTAATTATTTATGTTAGCGGAGTATTATCATCTATATTTTTTGGTTATATATTTGGGGTTTCGCCAATCATTAGTTATAAATATGGTGCCCAGGCTCATGACCAATTAAAACTTATAAATAGCACAAGTATAAAAGTTATTTCAATTATTGGTGTACTGGCTATGATTCTTTCAATAATTTTTGCTAAAATAGCTGTTGGAATTTTTGTATCCGAACAGAGTCCTACATTTGAAATAACTGTAGTTGGATTTAGGATATATTCTATAGCATATTTATTTATGGGCTTTAATATTTTTATTTCCGCCATGTTTACCTCGTTATCTAATGGAACTATTTCGGCTATAATATCCGTTTCTCGGACATTAGTATTTATTGTTGTGGCGCTATTAACATTGCCGTTTATATTTGGCATTAATGGAGTCTGGTTTGCGATTCCAATTGCTGAATTATTAGGATTAATAGTTTCTATTACATTTTTCAAAAAGTATAAAGCAAAGTACAATTATTAAGTTGATTGTGCATAAAAAAAGTACACAATTACCCAAAAATATTTTTTCAGGTGCTAGTGTACATATTAGGCTTATTGCAAATTGTTAGTAACAGTTTGAACAAAAGTAGCTATGTCGTTAATTACTTCTTCGCTTACTTCGAATTTTATTTGATATTCAGAAATATCTTTTGAGCCATTAAAGGGCATCATTAAATGATTAAGATTATCGTAGAGCTTAAATTTGGCATCCGGATTATTGGTTCAAACATTTTGCCAGGAGGCGAAATCGTTATCTACTTTAACCTGAAAGTCAACTGTACTTGTAGAATTAAAATAGGTACCTCGACTTGATTTATAACATTTATACTGGATAATACTTTAATTGATTTTTGATAAGCTGCAGGCAAATATAGCAAAATTTGATTATTTGGAATATCTAAAATATTACTTCTTAAAGCTTATGCATAGCTTATTGCAAATTGTTAGTAACAGTTTGAACAAAATCAGCTATATCGTTAATTACTTCTTCGCTTACTTCGGATTTGATTTGATATTCAGAAATATCTTGTGAGCCATTAGAGGGCATCATTAAATGATTAAGATTATCATAGAGCTTAAATTCGGCATCCGGATTATCAGTTAAAGCATCTTGCCAAGAGGCGAAATCTTTATCTGCTTTAACTTGAAAGTCAGCGGTACCTTGTAGAACTAAAATAGGCACCTCAACGTGATCTATAAAATTTATACCGGCTAATTCCTTAATTGATTTTTGATAACCTGCAGGCAAGCCTAGCAAAATCTGATCATTAGGAATATCTGAAATATCACCTCTTAAAATGTTTATATCCTTTTCAACAGCTGCCATTTGTTCAGTGATCATTTTTTTGGTTACTTCATCCATATCACTTTCATTTACCGCTTTTTCTACGTCTTTATTTTGAGCATAAGAGACTTCGAACATGGGATCTAACGTGCTAGCCATAGCGATTATGCCAGCTATATTATTATGTTCTGTAGCGATTACAGGGGTTAAGCCTCCACTCATGGAATGTCCTAGGACAAAAATTGCTTTAGGGTTGGTTCTATTCTGTTTATTTGCGCTTAATAAATTAATAGCCAAGTCGACATCGTTTAGAACTTCATCTCTTAAAGTTAAGTCTACACCAAGAGCAACCATTTCTTTTGGATAGCTATAAGTTCTTTTATTGTATCTAAGTGATGCAACGCCTTGTTCGGCTAATCCATGAGCTATATCTAAGAAAGGTGTATTAACAGATATAGTTGAGTTTTTATCCGCTGGGCCGGATCCATGAATTAAGAGTACGACTGGTGGATTTTCTATTCCTTTTGGTAAAGTTAATATTCCATCTAATGGCATAGTTTCTCCGATTTTTACTTCTACTTCTTCAAATTTATCCGTGGATACTAGTGGTTTTTCTATATGTGCATGATTTATATTTAATCCAGCCAGATCATTGTTGGTATCGTATACTAACATGATTTTCACACCGCCATTTGTATACTCTTGAATTATTTCTACGATATATAGGCCATCTTTTATAGTTCCTGTTTCTGAATATAAATCAACATAATCGCCCATATTTGCCGTAAAATTTTCGATCGTAGTATTTAATGTTTCGGCATTTAATCCAGTGGCTAACATGTCCTCATTAAAGGTTGATATCAGATTACCTGCGTTTCCATCTATTAAGTCATTAGCTTGTTCTTTAGCTAATGTTAGTAGCGCTTCTTCGTTAAAATTTGTTTCTTCAATTTGTACTTCATTTTGTTCTGTTGCGTCTTGTCCACAACCACTCAAAGTTACTATAGATAGAGCACACATAGTTAAAACCATAAATTTTTTCATAAATATTTTCTCCTTAAATTAAAAAATGGAGCCATAATCGACTCCATTAGATTTACTAATTTACTTTTTTTGCAAAAACGTAATGTGTCAAATAATACATTGTTCCAATAATGAATCCGCCTACAATGTTTCCGAGCATAACAGGTATTCCATTACTGAAAATAAAATTTCCCCAAGTTATATGTTCTAGTTTTTCTGCTGTTATTCCAGATGACAATGCTAATTCTACTAACTCTGGCTGAGTTTTTGCAAAAAGAGCAATTGGTACATAGTACATATTAGCAACGACGTGTTCAGAGCCACTTGTTATGAATGCTAATAGTGCAAAAAATCCAGCTAACATTTTTCCTGTCACATCTTTTGCTGCGTACATCATAACTATGGCTGAACAGACAAATAAATTACATATTATCCCTAATATAAATGCCTGCATAAATGGCAACGAAGTTTTTGCCGCTGCTGTTTTAAACACATAATAAATAAAATGACCATCACCCATAGTTAGTAATCCAGAAAACGCTTCCATAAAAGCTATAACTGTTGCACCTATGAAGTTACCTACTAACACTATGGTTAAATTTGTAATTAAATTCATTACTGTTGTTTTCTTTTCATAAACACTCATTATTACTAAACAGTTTCCTGTAAATAAATCTGCACCGTTTATTACAACAAACATTAGTCCGACCGGGAAGACAATTCCAGCTACAAATTTTGCAAGTCCTGGATCTGCTATTCCATGCGATGCTGTTGCGGACGCTAACCCACCCATGGCTATATACATACCAGCCAGAATGCCCATGAAAAAAATCTCCATAAATGGTCGATTTACTTTTGTAATTCCTGCTTCTATCGTGTATGCTGAAATCTCTTTAGATGTCAAATAATTTCTATCTGCCATTATAACCACTCCTTAATTATTTTTTAATCTCCTCCTTCATTATTATCTTAAGTCTCTTAAAATTTTATCCCATATTTTTCTAGTAAATATTTTTCTTACAAATCTTTCATGGTCAATCCAATTTTTTTTGCTTTAACATTCAAACTTATTACGGCTACGTCCACAATGTCTCCGACACTTACTATTTCAAGAGGATGCTTTACAAATCTATTTGCTAACTGCGATACATGTACTAACCCATCTTGGTGCACACCTATATCTACAAAGACACCAAAGTCCACTACGTTTCGGACAGTACCTTGCAATCTCATACCTATTTGTAGATCCTCTATCTCAAGGACTTCACTGTTTAATATTTGATTAGGCATATCCTCTCTCGGGTCTCTTCCTGGTTTTTCTAATTCTTTTATTATATCTAATAAAGTCATTTCGCCCACTTCTAATTCTTGAGCAAGCTCTTGAGTATCGTATATCATTGATCTAATCTCTTCAAAAGAAGTAACGTCTTCTGCATATCCTATTTTTTCAATTAACTTCTGTGCAACTGAGTAAGATTCAGGATGCACGCCTGTTCTATCTAATATATTTTCGCCATCAGGGATTCTTAAAAATCCTGCACACTGCTCAAACATTTTAGGACCTAAGCCTTTAACATTTTTAATTTCCTGCCTATTTTTAAAAGCGCCATTTTCTTCACGATAAAGTATTATATTTTCTGAGACATTCTTTTTTATTCCTGAAACGTAATGTAGTAACGATGGTGAGGCGGTATTTATGTCAACACCAACTTCGTTAACCGCACTTTCAACGACACCACTTAAACTTTCTTCCAACCTTTTTTGGTTCATATCATGTTGATATTGGCCGACACCGATCGCCTTTGGTTCTATTTTAACTAATTCGGCTAAAGGATCTTGTAATCGTCTAGCAATAGAGACGGCACTTCTGGTACCGACATCATCATTTGGAAATTCGTAAGTTGCTAACTTAGAAGCGGAGTAAACGGATGCGCCGGCCTCGTTGACAATAACATAATGAATTTTCAAAGAGAACTCTTTAATCATGTCTGCAACAAGTTTTTCGGTTTCCCTAGATGCTGTTCCATTGCCTATGGCCACCAAAGTTATATTATGTTCATTTATAAGATTAATCAAAATGTTTTTACTTTTTTCTACTTCATTTCTTGGCATAGTTGGATAAATAACAGTACTAGCAAGTTTTTTACCCATTTCATCTATGACAGCAACTTTGCAGCCGGTTCTAAATCCGGGATCTAGGCCTAAGACAGTGTGACCTTTAATGGGTCTAGCCATAAGTAGCTGATAAAGATTTTTCTTAAAGACTTCTATAGCGCCTTCTTGGGCGGAATCGGTCAATTCATTTCTAACGTCTCGTTCTATAGAAGGAGATATAAGACGTTTATAACTATCCTCTATAGCGTTTTCTAAAATTTCTTTTGTTTTACTTTCGTCGGATATAACTTGGTTATATAGATAATTCAAAATTGAATCAACGTCTATCTCTATTTTGACGGCCAAAGCTTTTTCATTTTCACCACGATTGATAGCCAATATTCTGTGTGAAGGAATCGACTTTATTGGTTCTACATAATCATGATACATTGTAAAAAGTTCTTTATCGTCTTGGTAATCTTCTTTTAACTTAGTAACCAAAAGACCTTGTTCAAAAGTTGTTTCTCGAATTTTACCTCTATATACGGCGTTATCGCTGACCATTTCAGCAATTATATCACTTGCGCCTGAAATCGCTTCTTCTAAAGTAAGAACACCTTTTTCAGGATCTATAAAACGATTAGTGATTTCATCAATGTCTAAAACATTGCCTTGTAAAATTATCATTGCAAGTTCTTCTAATCCTTTTTCTTTGGCTACGGTAGCCCTAGTACGTTTTTTAGATTTATAAGGAAGATACAAATCCTCGACCGCAGTTAAGGTCTGTGCATTTTCTATATCTTCTTTTAATTCTGGAGTTAGCTGTTCTAATTCTTCTATCAAGCTTATTACTTGTTCTTTTCGATCAGCTAAATTATTTAAATAGGTTAACCTTTCGTCCAAGTCTCGTAAAATTTCGTCATTTAATCCCCCCGTAAGTTCTTTCCTATATCTTGCAATAAATGGAATTGTGTTACCCTCGTTAATCAATTTTAAAGTATTTTCCACTTGTTCTTTTTTAATTCCGAGTTCTGCACAAAGTGTTTGTATTATGTCCATAGAACTTAAAGATCTCCTTATTAATTAAAAATTTGTAAAAAATGCTGCCATTGAACTAAATAATCCTAAAATCATTGATAAAACTAAAATGATACTAATAAATGTTTGAATCCTTGGTCTACGTTTATTCATTTTTTCATGGAAATTTAACTCACTACCCTTTTTCACTGCTTAATCCTCCTCTAGTTTTAATGTATCTCTTTTTAAACAATAATGATAATCTAACAACCGTGTTCCGGCTTTAATGAAATCGACCTTTGCTAAATTTTCCTTCACATCCTGTATTATACCATGACCGTAACGATTATGCACTATTTTATCACCAATTTTTATGGTAATTTCTACCCCCTCACCCTCTTCTAGATCTGTTAAGAAAGGAGACATAATTGTAGGTTCTTTTCTTAAGAATTTGGGCACATAAATAGATAAATTATTTTTAGCTCTAGTCATAGCTACATAAAATAATCTTCTACATTCTTCTAAATCGGCATCATCTTTGCAGTTATCACCGGGCATTACTTTTTCTACAGCATTGATTATATAAACATGATCAAATTCTAGGCCTTTTGCACTGTGCATGGTGGTTAAGGTTATTCCATCAAACTTGGATTTATTATCTTTTTGTTGCTTTCTTAATTGCTCATCAAATTTTGTAAGTTTATTTTTCCATTTAAAATAGTCGTTTGTACTTATTGTCCATTCCAAGAGATCATCTATAATATCATAAAAGTTTTGTGGATCTATTTTTAATATTTTACCAGCATATTCTCTTAAATAATTTCCGTAGCCGATAGTATCTTTTATATAGTTTATTCCTTCTGTAACATTTTCCGTGGCTAATTTATCTAGATGTAAATTTAATTCTGATATTTTTTCACGGTGCCAATCTTCAATTTCATTAAAATCCTTCATCTTTTCTAGATCGTCTACAGATAGATTATTTTTTTCCAATATAGACAAAATTTTTTTAGACATATACCTGCTAGGTTTATTCATTATTCGGCCTAAAGCTTTAATATCAGATCTATCTTTAGATAAGTCAAAATAGGCAATTATATCTTGAGTGATCCAATTATTGTACAAAGTTGTCATAAACTCTCTTGTTTTAAAGGAAATATTATTATTTAAAAACGCTTCTGCAAAAGGTATTGCTTCTGTATTATTTCTATAGATAATGGCTATTTCAGTAGCGGGAACACCTTTTTTTAATAAGTTTTCTATACTATCTTGAATGAATTTAACTTGTTCGGCAGATGTTTTAACATTTATAATTTTTGGAGCAATAGCAATTTGATTATAAGATTTCATTTTTTTATTATATCTGACTTTATTGCACTGTATTAAATTATTACTACTATTGACTATTGCTGGACTAGATCTATAATTAATATCTAGGATTATTTTTTTGGCTTGAGGAAAATAGGTTGTAAAATTTAATAAGAATTCTGGTTTAGCACCTCTAAAGGAATAAATACTTTGGTCGTCATCACCAACAACAAAAATTTCATCATTTAATTCCTTTAATAGGCGTATAGTCTCGAATTGAGCATGATTTGAGTCCTGAAATTCATCTATTAATATATGAGAATACTGCTTTGAAAAATATTCTCGTATTTGGGGATTATTTTTTAAACAGTAATAACAATCAACTAACATATCGTCAAAGTCAAATCTATTATTTTCGTGCTTATAGTTTTCATATTCTACAGCCACTTTTTCGAACACATCTTTAGGCAATGACTTCGGATTATATTTAGATGGCTCAATAAGTTGATTTTTCATCAACATATATTCTCTGATAAATATATTGGTAAAATCGGGTATAATAGTTTGGGATATATTAAAATATGCCTGATCAATGATGTTTCGCATGAAGTATTCATCCATAAGATTATGGTTAGCATATTTTATTTTATCAAAAGTTTTTAGGATTTTAAAAAAAGTGGAATGAAAAGTTCCGAAAGTCACTTGATCATTATCATATTTTGTATTAAACCTTATTTTCATCTCTTGTGCTGCTGCATTAGTAAAAGTTATAACTAAAATATTTGCTGGGTTGACTTTTAGAGAATTTATCATATAATTTATACGTTCTATAATAACTGTCGTTTTTCCTGACCCGGGGCCAGCGATAACCAAAACAGCACCTTTTTGGTTTTTTACAGCTAGTTCTTGATTTTCATTTAACATACTTGCAAACTTTCTCCTTGATTTAACTTGTTTTACTTTAATTCGGCGTTAACTTGTTTGGCTTTCATTCATTTATTCTTTTTAAACTATTTAACTTCTTCTGGCAATTCTTTGTATAGTTTGGATAATCCATAGGGGCAGCAACCAATGAACATACAGTCTAAACATCTAGGTTTTTTAGCTACACAAATATTTCTTCCATGCATAATCAACTGAATATTATAACTTATCCAATTATCTTCAGGTAGAAGTTCCATTAAATCGTATTCAACTTTAGTAGGATCATCACTTCTTGTAAATCCCCATCTTTTGCTTATACGTTTTACATGTGTATCTACGACAATGCTCGGTATTTTATATATATTTCCTATCACTACATTAGCCGTTTTTCTACCAACACCAGCTAGTTTTATTAACTTACTTAGTTCATTTGGTACTTGACCATCATATTCTCTTAGGATAGTTTTGGCAGTGTCGATAATATTTTGTGCTTTTTTCTTACAAAAAACAATACTTTTTATATCTTTTTCCAATTCAGTAACATCAGCGGTAGCAAAACTTTGGACTGATGGATATTTTTTAAATAAAAGCTCTGTCACAATATTAACTCTTTCATCTGTACATTGGGCACTTAATATTGTTGCTATTAACAGTTCAAATGGCGTATTATAATTTAAAAACCCTGGTAATTCTTTGGGATGATCTACCAATTCTTTTGGGTAATGTTCGTTTAATATTTTCAATATTCCATCTACATGTTTTTTCACTGTCATAATTTCAACCACCTCGCTCTATTTTGGGCATATTGATAAAGAAATAATATAGAAATTGGTTTGTCTGAAAGAGACAATTCTTTAGTAACGTCATATTTAAAATATTCCAAACGCATAACTCTTTGCCTTTGTTTCATAGTTAAATGAGCTACTCCCATTCTATTTATTATTTCGGGATTTTTTAGTATATCTAATAACAGTTCTTTTGATACTTGATCTTGTTTTATTGAATTTGAATCCTGTTTTATTGGATTCGACTCTTGTTTTATTGGATTTGAATCTTGAGGATACATTTTAGTATTTTCGTGTAATAGCCAATCAAATTTAATTAGCTCTTTAATTAATTCAAAATTTACATACTCGTTTTGTTGCAAAAATTCTAATAGTAATAAATAATAGGCCTCTTTTTTATGGTTCATTTCCAAATAGCACTTTTCTTCCCAATATTGAGCTAATTTTTCAAAAAAGAAAAATGGAGTTGGGTATACTTCAAACAAATAATTAAGAGTTCTTTCGAATCTATTGCTATTATAATACCGTTCAACCATTTCGCAAATGATATGAAGTTTTGAAATTTCTTCATAAGAGATATAATTGGTTTTTAATACTTCATAGGGCGAATTATCCTTATATACAATACCATGCTGTTGTGCTTCATGTCGGATTTGGGATCCTTTTAATACTTTTAAGAAGCCTAACTGTAGTTGATCTGGACGTAAAGATATTACATCATTAAAAGATTGTCTAAATGAATGATAATCTTCATATGGCAGACCGACTATTAAATCTAAATGTAGATGAATATTTTCTAATTGCTTTAAATTTTGCACAATCTTTCTTATTTTTTCAAAAGCCATTGGTCTCTTTATAGCTGTTAGGGTATCTTTATTTGTAGTTTGAACACCTATCTCAAATTGAATTAGGCCTATTCTAGCCGATTGTAAGATGTATAGCATTTCTTTTGTGATCAACTCAGCGGATATTTCGAAGTGAAAATTAGTTATGCCGTTATCATGTTTTATAATGTATTTCCATACTTCACATGCAAAGTTCTGATTTGTATTAAAAGTTCTGTCTACAAATTTTACCTGTGTTACTTTGTGGCGTAGAAAATGATTTAACTCTGATAATACACGATCTAGAGGTAAGTATCTAACACCTTTTTCTAGGCTAGACATGCAATAAGAGCAACTAAAGGGGCAGCCTCGACTAGCTTCATAGTAGATTATTTTATTTTGAAAATTTTCAAGATTTTTATATACAAAAGGCAACTCGTCTAATCCTATTATTTTTTTTGTACTATTTTGAATAATTTGGCCATCCATTTTATATATAATACCAGGTATGTCTTTTAAATCAACTAAGTTTAAATATTGTTTCCAGGTAAATTCGCCTTCTCCTATCATTATTAAGTCTATGGGTAATTCATCTAATAAATTTTCGCTATTAAAACTAACTTCTGGGCCACCTAGAATAATTTTTACATCAGGTAAAATCTTTTTTATGGTTTTAATTAAATTCTTGATATATTCTATATTCCAGATGTAACATGAAAAGCCTATTATATCCGGATTTTTTTTATAAATTTGTTGTATAACATTGTTTTCTTCTAAATTGATACTTAATTCTAAGGTTTCTATATCATGTTCCTTGGAATATTCTTTTATATAGTGTATTGCTAAATTTGAGTGTATATATTTTGCATTAATTGCAACAAGTAGAGTTTTCATAAATCACGTTTCCATTTACTAAAGTTTTTTCAATAATACCATAGACTTCTAAATCATTGAATGGTGTATTTTGGGATTTAGAAACAAAATCTGTGGCGTTTATTTTGTATTTTTTATTAACGTCTAAGATAGTAATATCAGCTATTTTGCCGATATCAATATTACCTTTATCAATATTGATTATGTTAGCTGGATTAGCAGACATTTTTTTAATCAGTTCCATAGGAGTTAGGATACCTGATTTAACCAGGTAAGTATAACTAATGCTAAAGCTTGTTTCTAAGCCGACCACACCGAATGGAGCTGACTCGATGGGCATGGATTTTTCTGATATGGAGTGAGGAGCATGGTCTGTAGCAATACAGTCTATTGTTCCATTTTTTAGGGCTTGCCTTATTGCCAAGACATCATCTTTAGATCTAAGAGGTGGATTCATTTTTTTGTTTGGATTTAAGTCTAAGAGTAGGGAATCATCTAAAGAGAAATAATGTGGTGCAGTTTCTGCAGTGATATTAACGCCCCAATTTTTAGCAAATTGGATTAATTCAGTAGATCCTTTTGTACTAACATGGCAAATATGGATATGAGCATTAGAATATTTGGCCAAGATCATGTCTCTAGCAATGATTATTTCTTCGGCTTCACGACCCAAGGCTGGTAAGTTAGTAGCGATCGAGGTTTGGCCCTCGTTAATAACACCACCGATTAAATTCATGTCTTCTGTATGAGCAAATATGGGCAAGTTAAATTGGCTAGCTTGAATCAGGGCTTGTTTCATTAGCGAAGAATTCATTACAGTTTTGCCGTCATCGCTTATGGCGCAAATACCTGAGTCAATCATGCTTTTGATATTAGTTAATTCTAGGCCATCCAAATTTTTTGTTATAGCACCAATAGGCAATACATTGACACCGTTGTTAGATTTTTTAGCTACGTAATTAACTAATTCGGCATTGTCTATGACCGGCTTAGTGTTTGGCATAGCACAAATTGTAGTAAAGCCACCTTTAGCTGCTGCTAGAGATCCGGATTCAATAGTTTCTTTATAGTCATAACCGGGATCCCGTAGATGGACGTGTAGATCAATAAATCCTGGCACGACCCATTTAGAAGTAACATCAATTATTTCGTAATCATCTAATAAATTATTTTCTCCAATAAATACAATTATGCCGTCTTTAATATAAATATCAGTTATTTTTTCTAAATTAGTTATTGGATTGATAAGCAATCCACCTTTTAAACATATTTTCAGTGTAATCACACTCCTATCTATTTTAAATTATTGTCAGAAAATTAGCATAATATACAAAAAATCCTTGCAAATAATCTACAAAGCTTCAAATTAAATATAATCGGCTGACCCAAGCAACAAGATTCTTAAGAGTGCACCAAAAAGCATTTAGGTTGGAGTATAGTCGAGCAGTTCTTTATTGGATTGATAAGCAACCACTTTTTAAACTAAAAAAAGCCTTGCAAATAATCTGCAAAGCTTCAAATTAAATATGGTAGACCAACCAAAGCAACAATAATTCCTAAGAGTGCACCAAAAAACACTTGGGTTGGAGTGTGACCAAGAAGTTCTTTTAGGGTAAAATCTATATTAAATTTTTTCTGATCCTTTAGATGTTCCATGATCTCATTTAATAGTATCGCTTGATTTCCGGCTTGCATTCTGACATTGGCCGCATCATACATTACTACACAACTGAAGACACAGGCTACAGCAAACATTGAGCTACTGTAGCCTTCTAATTGGCCTATTGCTGTTGTTAGGGCTACAGTAAATGAGCTATGAGAACTGGGCATACCTCCGGACGAAGTTAACTTAGTGATATCGAATTTTTTTTCATGTATCATAGTAATTACAATTTTTATACATTGTGCAATAAACCAACTTAAAATTGCAACTACGAGTGCAG
Source organism: Candidatus Epulonipiscioides saccharophilum (assembly GCA_002007295.1). GTDB lineage: Bacteria > Bacillota > Clostridia > Lachnospirales > Cellulosilyticaceae > Epulonipiscioides > Epulonipiscioides saccharophilum. Next base: position 21,888 of record LNZM01000129.1, read on the forward strand.
GATTTAGAGTTGTCAAATTATCTCCTCCTATTTAATAGGTCATTTGCAATTTTACACAATAACGTGGTATCGCCATTAACTTTATTTAAACAGTTAATAGCTTTATGAGTTAATTCAGTAGCAATTTTATAACATTCATCTACGCTAAAAAAGGTAGTGTAAGTTATTTTTTTATTTTTGGAATCACTTCCTACATCTTTACCGAGTATAGTGGAATCACCTGTTATGTCTAATATATCATCAATTATTTGAAAAACTTTTCCTAAATAAGAACCATATAACTCTAAAGCGAAAAGCTCGCTATCGGATGCATATCCTAAAATAGCCCCCATTTGCAATGCCGCTTTAATTAAAGCACCGGTTTTATTTAAATGAATTTTATCTAAAATATCTAAAGAAATGTCTTTATTTTCATAGAACATGTCATAAGTTTGTCCAAGAACCATACCGTTGCTTCCAGCGGCAGTGGCTAGGACATGGGCCGCCTTTGATTTCATGATATCATTCGATTTTGAAATATCCTCTAATACTGTTTCAAAGGCTAAGGATAAGAGGCCATCACCAGCTAATATAGCTGTAGCTTCGTCGAACCGTACATGATTGGTTGGCATTCCTCGTCTTAGAGAATCGTTGTCCATTGCTGGTAAATCATCATGAATTAAAGAGTAGGTATGAATGCATTCTATAGCAAACAGATAGGGATCTATTTTTTCCTGGCCACCTACTGCATTATAAGCTAATTGTAGTAAAATTGGACGAATCCTTTTACCGCCTTGTAATAAACTATAACTCATAGCATCTAAAAGCCTGTTAGTACATTGATTACTTCTATCTTGTTGTTGAAGGAATTTTTTTAAAATGTCCTCTACTTCCAATTTATATTTATTAAGATAATCCACTGACCTCATCCTTAAAAGGTACAAACTGCTCATTCATATAAATATTAATTTCTGCTTCTGCCTTTTGTAGTTCTTTAGAACACTTTGCGGCAAAGTCCATACCTTTTTTATATTTTTCTACCGTATCGTCTAGGGTTATATTTCCTAATGCCAATTCATTTACTATATTTTCTAAATTTCGTAGATTTTCTTCAAAACTTATTTTCTTACTCATCCAAGTTTCTCCTTACTTAATACTACTGCTACTTTTATATTTCCGTCGGATTGAAAAAGCTACTTTCTTACTTATCCAATTTTCTGCTTATTCACTGCTATTTCCATCGAATTGTAAAAGTTACCTCAGCCAAATTTTTGCTTATTCACTATTATTTCCATTGGATTGTAAAAGTTACTTTCTTATTCATCCAAGCTTGTCCTTATTTATTACTATTGCTGTTATATTTCCGTCGGCAATTCTAATATTTAAACTGGTACCTATAGTTATACTATCAAGATTAGTTACCAATACGTCATTCGCCGTTATGATGCTAAAACCTCTTGAAATAGTTGCTAATGGAGAAAGTTTTTCTAATTGTTTTATATTAATATCCAAAAACACTTTTTTATCAGTTATAATATTTTTAGAAAAGGTTTGAAGTTCCTCCGTTAATATATCTACTTCTTGAATTTTTTGTTGAAAGCTTTTGGTTACATCCTTAAAAACATTATGGTTTAGCAATATATCCATTTTATGGTAACAATCATTTAATTTTACTTTTACTAGATCGTTTAATTCTTTAAAAATATATTTTAAATTCGTAGATATATCGCTTAATGTTGGGAACACAATTTCGGCTGCCATCGATGGTGTGGCCGCTCTATAGTCGGCTACAAAATCTGAAATGGTAAAATCCACTTCATGACCAACAGCAGATACTATGGGGATTTTGGATTGATATATAGCTTCAGCTACGTTTTCTTCATTAAAGCACCATAAGTCTTCTATGGATCCTCCGCCACGGCCTAATATTATTACATCTACTATCGAATCTTTATTGGCCTGTTTTATTGCTTTAACTATCTCTGATTCTGCAAACTGACCTTGTACGCTAGCCGGATAAATATATATAGGTATTGTTTTATTTCTTCGCCTAGCCACTTTCAATATATCATGAAGAGCGGCCCCTGTGCTAGAGGTTATAATTCCTACAGCGCCGGGATATTTTGGTAAGATCTGTTTATTATCAGCATAACCTTTTTTGGCTAATTTATCTTTTAATGCTAAAAATTGTTCATAAAGTATGCCTAATCCCTCTCGTTCTATTTCGTAAACATAAGCCTGATATTTACCAGCTTTTTCATATAGGCCAATCTTTGCTCTAACCAAAACTTTTAGGCCAGCATTTAATCTGAAAGTCAATTTTGATGCGTTACGAGAAAACATTGTAGCATCGATTCCGGCCTGAGAATCTTTAAGTGTAAAATATACATGGCCGGATTTATGATAAGTTACATTCGAAATTTCAGCACGAAGCCATATATTATCAAGAATATAATCCCTATCCAATAACGCAGCTACGTACTTATTTAATTCGGCTATGCTTATGATCTGTTTATCCATAAACAGAAATGTCGCTCTCATTAGAAGTTAATTTTGAGACCGAAATATTACTCTCATTAGGGGTTACTTTTGAGGTCAAAATATCACTCTTATTAGGAGTTAAGTTTGAGATCGAAATATCACTTTCTTTAGAAGTTAAGTTTGAGATCGAAATATCACTTTCTTTAGAAGTTAAGTTTGAGATCGAAACATCACTTTCTTTAGAAGTTAACTTTGAGATCGAAACATCACTTTCTTTAGAAGTTAAGTTTGAGGTTGCAATATCACTTTCTTTAGAAGTTAACTTTGAGGTTGAAATATCACTTCCTTTAGGCGTTAACTTTGAGGTATATTTTCTACTAATGGCACCTAAAATACCATTAACAAACTTACCAGATTTTTCTGTGCTGTATTCATCCGCAATTTCGATAGCTTCGTTAATTATTATTTTGGATGGCAAGCCTTCAATAAATTTTATTTCATAAACAGCTAATCTTAAGATCATAAGATCAACTCTGGGGATTCTTTCAATATTCCAACTTATTAAATTTTGATCAATAATTTGATCTATTTCGTCCATATGGGCTAAAATACCAAAGAAGGTATCTTTACAGAAAAGTTTAACTTTACCTTTCATATTTAGAGTATTTTCATTAAAAATTTCTTCAGCTTGGCCTTTATCATAAAAACTTAAGTTATATAACATTTGGATAATACAAATTCTTGCTTCTCGTCTAGTCATTTAATTTACCTTCTAACATATTCATTGTTCTTGAGTAATTACTACGCCCACAATTTTCACATCTACACGTAAAACTTTTAAACCGGTCATAGTCTCAATAGAATTTTTAACTTTTTCTTGGACTTTCATACATATTTTTTTGATATTAACACCATAGTAGACGATAGCTTTAATAGAAATGTTTACTTTAGAACCGCTTTCATCGATAAAAACACGAACACCTTTAAACTGCGTCTTACCCGTAATAGTATGGACAATATCTTGTTTGTCATGAGCGAGACTCTTTAAGCCGTCAACTTCTAGCGCTGCTATTTGAGCTATGACGGCGATCACGTCATCTGCTATTTGAACTATACCTTTTTCCATAGTAATCTACTCCCTTTTTCTAGTTTTCTCAATTATACAGGTTTATAGAGTAGTTTGTAAAGAGAGTAGAAAGAAAAAAGTCTATTTATGCTCTTTTTTATAGTATTGAACGTAGTTATCCTGCATTATAACGTAGTTATCCTGCATTATATTTAAATTTAATTGTCATCTTAAGAAGCGAACAGATTACTAGCTCGCTTCTAAGATAGGGTTTTATTAATAGACTTCTCATGTCAAGATATGGTACAATGGAAAAATACTATAAATTAAGAGTGATTAAATGAGTCTAATAGACAGTCCAAGATTGTTTGGCATAAAGTTTTCAAATCGAGATTTTAGTAATTAAAGAAACATGGGGTAAAAATCAATTCAACTCATCGTTTCCTGCATCACTCGAATGTTATATGCATAGCAAAGGCATAAAGTTGAAATATATAGTTATGGACGAAATTTTTCAAAATCAAGTGATTGAAAAACCAGTTTCGGTGGTTTATAATACCAATCCTCTTTCTTCTAATACTTTTTATGCTCTTGAAACACCGTATACACCCTATCAAAAATATTATATAGGTTCGTTACCTAGAATTGACTTAGTTATTCAAAATAAAAGTGGAGATTGTTTAAGTGGTATTGAAATAAAACTAACAGCATTGCCAGATCAAACAACATTTAATTTATCAGAAGATAATTATGGCACTGAAATTATTGTTAGACCCGGCACTATTGTTTATTTAGCTTGTAGTATACTAGATATGTTTTCGGATGACTTACAATCCTTGTATTCTATGCTAGCTCCAATTGAATCAAGAATTGAAGAATGGACTAATCATTATCCCTCATATTGTTAATATTTGCGATTTTTTCAAAAGTTTAGTATGTTGTGTTTTATTCTTGCCATTTGCAATAGCCTACTACTAATTGGCCATCTTTGGTTTTGCCGATTAATTTTGCTGCAAAGTCTACTAAATTTTTAGATAATTCTTTATCTCCAACTAAGCTTAACACAACACCATCGGATGTCATATCCATTTTAGAAACTGTAGAACCGCGGCCGTAGTTTACCGCTTTGCTTGATCCAAATATAATGGTCGAGATGTCGAAATCATTCGATAGATCAGATTCATAATATACTAATATCTCATCCTCGGATATTTTTTTGATGCGTCTATATACTACTAACGGTAACACTTGATTTTTAGAACTATGATTGTCATTTGGGTAGTCCTTATCCTTATAGTAATCCATCACAGCTAACGACAAGTGAGTGGCTCGACCGAACTCATCCACTAACACATTAGGGCGCTCCATTTTGTGCCACAGATTTCTCCGGCCATTTTCATATATAGTAGAAGTCGGAGTGTAGGCGAAGCCATCCTCATAAAACCAATCCAAACCATTTGGAGATCGTAGATATATAGCTCGCAAATCAGTACATCCATTTATAATTAAGTGATATTGCAAGTGGTCTTTCCACAACACCGGATCTTCAAAAGCAAAACCTCGATATCTTTCTGGTAGTGTTTCGTTCTCTGCTACACTTTTAGTTAAAATATCGTATGGGCCGAGTAAAGAACCATTAGAACTTTTCATCATGTGGCCTAATTTACCTACAAAAAGCAATGAACCATCCGACTCTTCTATCGCAGAAAGGTTGGCTTTGAATATATACGGTCGAGGATACCCCATAGCATTGACTAACATTTCTCCTTTATATTTCCATGGCCCTTTCATAGACTCGGAAGATAATAAAATCGGCTTACTGTTTACCAAAGTATATAGGATATAAGAACCATTTTTCAGCAGGATAACATTAGTATTATGACCTTTGCTAATTAAGTTATCGTCACTTGCACCGTCCTGCTTGGTATAAGTATAAGCCAATTCTCTAATGGTTTTAAATGGCCCTGTCGGTGAACTCGATGTAGCATACGAAACAGTAGAACTAGGCCAAGCCCAATGACCTTTTCTAGAATTTTCTGGCCACTTAACAATATTTAAATGATACATATCACCTTCTTTTACAATGCGTCCACCCCAATAAGAATATTGGTTATCTTCTATCCCATTATTTATATCTCTCGGCAACGTATATGGTTCTCCCCAAGTATTCTCGGTTACCGAAGGAGTTATTTTAAGAGGCAAAATTAAGTCACTAAAAGAAGCGCCTAATATAGCTGGGATCTTAGCTTCTGCAACATTGGACATCGGACTTTCGTTACCATTAAAATCTACCGCAGTAACTACGTACTTATTCTTAATCGATTTAGCCGGCAAATTATCGACAAAAGTGGTTCCTTCAGCGTGATAAGATAATAAAGTCAATTGATCCGAAGCAACATCGTTTCGATATATATTATAATACTGAGTATCTAAATTAGGATCGTCCCATGAAAGGGTAATTTCCCAATTGTCTGCAACAGCATTCAGATTTTTAGGGCTAAGCGTTATCCCATTATCAGGTTTAGAGATCATTATCGGATAAGATGGCATGCTGTTATTATCCATAGATCGTCGGAGAGAATAATAATAGGTCCGGCCGGCTGCGGCCGTGCTATCTAAGAATGATATCGATTTATTTTGGGCTATCTTTTGATATCCATTTCGCAAACAATCGCTTCTATATATGTCGCAAAAATCCAGTTGATTAAAAGTAAGCATTATTCCACCCATGCAATCATGAGCTGAAACATCCCAATCCGGTTCATGAATATATCTAGATAAGATAATATCGATCCACTCCACAAAAACTTTTACATTAAAATCAGAGGATAGCGTTAGCCTTACTTTCGGCATCTCTTTTGTATTCAAAGGAACAATATACTCGCCACTGTATTCACCCGGAGATTCAGGAGCATTACTAATAATAATATTATCGGTCAAAATTTCTTCTCTCTCAAAATTTTCGGATTTATTGCGGTTCTCGGCTTTCTCGGAGTTCTCGGATTTATTGCAGTTCTCGTTCTCAGCTTTTTCTAGGTTTTCAGATTTATTGCAGTTCTCGTTCTCAGCTCTCTCTGGGTTTCTGGATTTACCGAAGCTCTCATTCTCGACTCTCTCAGAGTTTTCGGATTTATTGCAGTTCTCCTCCTTAGCTTTTTCTGGGTTTTCGGATTTGCCGAAGTTTTCGTTCTCGACTTTATTGGAGTTTTCGGATTTATCGAAGTTTTCGTTCTCGGAAAAAATTAAAGATAACGAGACCCTAGCATTGGATATATATTCAGCTTGAGCACAAAATTGCCATTTTATGATATCACCAGCTTTTAAAAACTTTATTTCTTTAGTTTCTATAGAGGATTTAGTAGTATAAAAAACTTTTGAGTTACCATTGCTAGAAAGTCTATCCGATTCAAGGCCAATAGGCCTATTATCCTTACCCGGATCTGCAAGCCAATAATCGGATTGTATTTTTAACAATTTATAAGGTTTACCTTTGTAATCGAAATCACCATCTTGTAGGCTAGGGTCGGGCATATTGAATCCTACTAATACGTGATCATTTGGATTAGTATTCATTTGTTTTATCCTTTCTTTCTTTGTATATAAATTAATATAAAAAATACCCCGAAAAGGGGGCTGCTTTAAAATGACAATTCAGATTAGTAACTAAAATTTGTAGGCGCGCTTTCTCCCTCCGTCAGCTACGCTGACACCTCCCTCCCGGAGGGCATAGCCGGGAACTTAAGAATCTTTAGGCAAAGCTAACTAAAAGTACGGGTGCCCTGCTCCCCTTTTAGGGGAGCTGTCAGCGCAGCTGACTGAGGGGTTCTTATGGTGCTCTAGCTCTGTAATTTGCATGCTAAGATCAAGGTCAAGTGCGC
>LNZM01000130.1 GCA_002007295.1 Candidatus Epulonipiscioides saccharophilum
CAAATCTAACATTATAGTTCAAACAGGGAAAGGAAAAATTGTAGGAGGTAACATCGTAGCCTTAAAAGGTATCGACGCTTTAGAAGTCGGATCTCCAATGGGTACTAAAACGAAAATTAGAATTGGTGTCGAACCCGAATTAGTAGAATTATATCAAGAACTTCATAAAACTTATATGGCCCACTTAGCTGACTTAGAGAAAACTAATAAAAATATATCCTATTTAGAAAAACAACCTTCTGCTTTGACTGGTAAAAAACAAATTCTTTTAAATCAAGCAAAATTAGTTAGTATTAATCTTACGAACGAAATAAATTTATGTAAATTTAGATTAAAATCTCTAGAAAATACCATGAATGAAGGTCGACGTGGTGTAATTAAATCCAAAAATTGGTTTTACGAAGGTACTGAAATTTATATCGGAAATAGAACCAAAACTTTTACCACAGATATAATAGGCGGAAAATGTTTTATTTATGATGGTAATATTACTTTAACTCATGTATAATCTTTAGTCTATATTGTTTTAAAGGGACACTTAGCAAATATCCAAAAAATTAGGAAATTTACTCTTTATTCCGTATAGGAAATGGGCGAACTATCGCCCTATACATGTTTTAAATTTAAGTAGTCGATCTTTCTAAAATTTAAAGCTAAAGATTATGAATTAACCGGAGGAGACCTTAATGCACTTACCAAGTGGAGCTTTACAAATCATTAAACAATTAGAAAATAAAGGTTTCAGTGCTTATATAGTCGGCGGATGTGTCCGAGATATAATACTTGAGCGTAATCCTAATGATTGGGATATAACAACCAATGCACTACCAACAGATATAAAAAAAATATTTCAATATACCTATGATACAGGAATTGCTCATGGAACTGTCACGGTTATATTAAATGACCAGCATTTCGAAGTTACAACATATAGAGTAGAAAATCAATATAATGATTATAGGCGACCTAGTAGCGTAGATTTTGTCAATAATATAGAAGAAGATTTATCTAGGCGGGATTTCACAATGAATGCTATCGCCTATCATCCGGACAAGGGTTTTGTCGATCCGTATAATGGTATAACAGATATAGAGCATCGCATTATTCGTGCTGTGGGCGATCCGACTGTTCGATTTACAGAAGATGCTCTTAGAATTTTACGTGCTATAAGATTTAGTGCGCAACTTAATTTTTATATAGATCAAAATACTCAAGATGCCCTTATCCGGACTAAACATTTGCTACAGTTTATTAGTAAAGAAAGAATTAGGGATGAATTTAACAAAATTTGTTTATCCGATTTCACTGATTCATTCGGTTTCTTCAAGTACCAAAACGTAATAGTCAAAATATATGATTGGCAAATCCTACCTTACATTTCTGAGTATATAAACGATATTTTTAATAAATTAGACGACGAAAAAATAAGTGATCTATTACAGGCATTAGACAAAATGCCTACTAATCTAATCAGTCGATACAGTACATTACTCTATTTGGCCCAAAGTGGCGACTATACTAAAGAAGCTTTAAAGGATCTAAAGTTTGACAACCATACTATAAAAAATGTAGTTATTTTCTGCAAATATTTTTTCGATATTAGCCAAAAAATCAATACTATTGATAGAATAGAATTAAAAAGATTATTAGGCCAGTGTGGTATCCAAAACCTAAATAATATTCTAAAACTTTTAGAAATCAATGCTCATCTTTCTAATGAGATATATGATGAACAAAAAATAGTAAACCTTAAATATGAAATAAAAGATATCCTATTAAAAGCAGAGTGCTATACAGTTAAAGATTTGGCAATTACGGGTCATGACTTAAAAGAGTTAAATATTGCTACTGGCAAAGAAATTGGCGTAAAATTAAACGAAGCATTAGAATTTGTCTTCAAGTTTCCTAAGAAAAATCATAAATTCGACATCCTGAATTATTTGGTAACACAATGATTGGGCAATATTTTTTTTGCCCTTAAAAAATATTATAGAACTTTTAGAAATCAATGCTCATCTTTCTAATGAGATATATGATGGATAAAAAATAATAAACCTTAAATATCCTATTAAAAGAAGAGTGCTATACAGTTAAAGATTTGGCAATTACGGGCCATGACTTAAAAGAGTTAAAAGTGCTACTGGCAAAGAAATTGGCGTAAAATTAAATGAAGTATCAGAATTTGTCTTAAAATTTCCAAAAAAAAATATCAATTCGAAATCCTGAACTCCTTGATAACACAATGATTGGGCAATATTTTTTTTGCCCTTAAAATTTTTTTTAAAAAAAAGTGATTTTTTGTGTTTATAACTTGTATTTTTTGGCAATAATATAATTAGCATTATTATACAATTTTATTTCCAAAAAATAAGGAGGAGAATGACATGATCGAGACTAAAGATGTAAAATACATATATCCAAAGCGTGGCGAAATTTATGAAGCCGATCTGGGTATAGGTGATGGAAGCGAGCAAGCAGGAATCAGACCCGTACTAATTATACAAAACAATACAGGTAACCATTATTCACCAACAGTTATTTGTGTACCATTAACTTCAAAATGTAAAAAACCGATGCCTACGCATCACACACTAACGAAATCAGATTACGGATTTTTGACTTATGATTCTATAATCCTTTGCGAACAAATAAAAACTATTTCTAAGAGCAGATTATCTCACAGAATAGGACTTGTTGGTCTAGAAGACATGAAAATCATAGGCGAAAAATTATGTGTCAGTATTGCGTTATAATACAATGACAGCAAAATTATATCGTAAATTAATAGAATATAGTAAAAATAAATATCCTTATCATATGCCCGGGCACAAATTTGGTAGAGGATTTAAACTTAACAAGATTCCATTGCTAGCCTTAGATGCTACGGAAGTACCATGCTTAGATAACTTATATAATCCAAAAGGAATCTTAAAATTAGCTATGTTGGATATGGCCAGATATTACGGATCAAAAAGATGTATTTTTTTAACCAATGGTTCCACTTCAGGAATAATAGCAGCAATACTTACAGGGTTCAAATCACAGGATAAAGTTTTAATAGCGAGAAACTCTCATCAAAGTGTCATAAATGCGCTAATATTAGCCGACGCTATACCTATATATATATCACCCAAAATTTTAAAGTGTGATATTCCTGGCCAAATAGATCCGAAAGAAATCGAAAAAATTTTAACTAAACATTCAGATATAAAAGGTGCTGTCATTACTTCCCCAACATATGAAGGAGTAATTTCAGATATAAAAGAAATTCGTAAAATATTAGGTAATCGCATTTTAATAGTAGATGAAGCGCATGGAGCACATCTAAAGCTACTCAAAATATCTAGTTCTATAAATCTTGGTGCGGATATAGTAATAAGTAGCATGCATAAAACCTTACCCACATTAACTCAAAGTGCTTTAATTCACATTTGCACTAATCGGCTAAAATATTCAGATATCAATGAAAATCTCAAAATGATACAGACATCTAGTCCGTCTTATTTATTATTAGGTCTAATGGATTATGCTAGAGCGTATATGGAATTAAATCAAAAATCTATTGAGAAAAAATATTTTATTCCATTATTAAAATTTAGACAAAAATTAATCCAACAGCTAAAAAAACTCAGCTTATTTAATTTAAAACATTTTCAGGATTACTCAAAAATTGTTATATTAACCAATAATTATATAAGCGGAAAAAATTTAGCAAATATCCTTGATAAAAAATATAACATAAGGGTAGAAGCATTTTTTCAAACACATGTAATATTAATAACATCTCCTGCAGATACTAAAAAAGGATTTAATATTTTATTTTCTGCCCTTAAATATATAGATAGTAATCTTACTACAGCAAAATTAAAAAATAAAAACGAAAATAGCTTTAATTTTCAATTTACTAGGCCCAGCCTTATATCTTTGGGTAAAATTAAATCTGCCCCTAGAATATTGGTCAGACTGGATTTAGCCGAAGGTAACCTTGCTGCACAAAACATTATATTATTTCCACCCGGTATTCCCGTTATTTGCATCGGTGAATATATTACCATTGATCAAATTAACTTTATCCAAAATAATTTACAAAACGTTACCGGCCTAGTTTTTAAAAACGGAATTCCTTATATCGCCTCTTCATTATCCAAAATTTAATTAATATAAATTTTCCCTTTTAAGCTTCTCTTTTAATAGAAAAGGAGCAACCTATGGATAATATTAAATTAAATCAATTACAAATGCCCACTTTAAAAGAATTGCCACAAACTACAGAACCAAAAATTGATAAAGGATTTAAATTTACTCTTATCAGTCAGCTTGATGACCAAAATCTTCAAGAAGAACTGACTAAGATGGTTAATAAAATATCTGATCAAGGCAGTAAAATTAGTAAGCATATGGATATTAGAGACATCCGATTATATAGACAAATGATCACGGAATTTATAGGTGAAATTACCGTAAGAAGCCATAAATTTACAAGAGAAAACGTATTAGATAGGCGTGGTCGCCACCGAGTTTATGGCATAGTTAGAACAATCAACAACAAATTGGATCAACTAGCAGAAGAATTAATAAAAAGCGAAAAAAATCAACTAGAAGTTTTAGAACGAATTGGCGAAATACAAGGCCTATTACTAGATATGCTGACATGAGGACACGGGACTAAAACCGTGTCTTTTTTTTTTCACGAAATGACTGAGAGGTTTAATATGAATATAATTGGACATGAACGTATCAAAAATTATTTTAACAAGGTGATCGAAAAAAATAAATTATCTCACAGTTATATTTTTGAAGGCAAAGAAGGTATAGGCAAAAAAACGCTCGCTTGGGAATTAGCCAAACTTTTGCTTTGCGAGCAGATTCTTACTTCGGATAATCCGTACCATCCTATTTCTGCTTGCGAATGCTGTCCGGCCTGTCATCTGGTAGCTGCAAAAACTCATCCGGATTATATAGAAATAGAAAAAGATACGCAGTTTACTAAAATAGATACTATCAAGGAAAAACTTTTAAACGAAATTTATATTCGACCTTATAAAGGCAAGTATAAGATTTTTGTTATAAATGAAGCAGAGTCTTTAAACGCAACTGGACAGAATGCCATTTTAAAAACTATAGAAGAACCACCGCCATATCTTATAATCATACTTATTACAACGAACATAGAAATTTTATTACCCACCGTTAGATCCCGGTGTATAAATCTTCTCTTTAACGATCTTTCGGATACTGATTTACAAACATATTGCAAACAAAACAGTATACCCATAAATCCGAAACAACTTAAGTTTGCTCAAGGTAGCATAGGTCGGCTAAAAAAACAAACTGAAAATTTTTTATTAACCAGTCAAGATGCTATCAACATTTTAATGCAAATATATGATTCAGATGTAGAAAGATTATACCAAATACTTACAAGCTTAACATCGGATAAAGAAAAATTTTTAGAAATATTAGAATTTTGGAAATTATTTCTTCGCGATATGTTATTATATAAGAGGGTCGGATCTACAGATTTATTTTTTAACCATTATCTAAGCGAAATCAAAATGCTTAGCAATCGAACAAGATACATTAAAATAATCAACAATATCGAATTAATAATCGAATCTATCACAGATATAAAGGCTAATATAAATATAAAGTTAGTCACCGAAAATTTATTATTATATTTAAAAAAGGAGTGATATTAGATGGTAATAGGAGTAAAATTTAAAGCATCAGGCAAGATATATTATTTTGATGCCCTAGACGAAGAATATAAAATAAACGAAAAAGTTATAGTAGAAACAGCTCGTGGCTTAGAATATGGGACGGTATATTATCCTAACAGAGAAACAAATCAGCAAGATCATACATTCCAATTAAAACCAATAATCAGAAAAGCTACTCCAGCAGATGACGCAATATATAAAAATAACCTAGAAAAAGAAAAAGTAGCATTTAAAATATTTAAAGAGAAGATTATTGCTTTTAATTTAAATATGAAATTAATCGATGTTGAATATACATTTGACAATCAAAAATTATTATTTTATTTTACAGCAGAGCAACGGGTTGATTTTCGAGAATTAGTAAAAGATTTAGCCACAATATTTAAAACTCGAATAGAATTAAGACAAATCGGTGTACGTGATGAAACAAAACATTGTGGTGGAATTGGAATATGTGGCCGTAACTTGTGTTGCAACTCATTTTTAAATGATTTTCATACAGTATCCATAAAAATGGCTAAAGATCAAAATCTATCCTTAAATCCTGTAAAAATTTCTGGTATTTGTGGTCGACTAATGTGTTGTTTGGAGTATGAAAACGAAACATATATTCAAATTAAAAATCAACTTCCAGAAATATCCGATATAGTATTAACTCCAAATGGTGAAGGCGAAGTGTTATCCGTCAATGTTTTACGAGAACAAGTAAAAGTTTCTATACCAAACGAAAAGGATATAAAAGAAGCCTTTATATTTAAATTAGAAGATATAAAATTGAAAGGAACATGTGCTAAATGTCCTTGTCCGGTTCATAAAAAACTAGACGAGCAAAATAATTCGGCTAATTCGGAAAAACCTAATTATGCTGATGAGCACCAAAGTAAAACTGATGATAAAAATACACGATCATGAACGTTTAGATGATATTCAAAGAGCTGGCTATAAAATAATACAAGATCCTACCAAATTTTGCTTCGGCATTGATGCTGTCTTACTTGCACATTTCATATCCGGATTTAAATCCAACTTTAAAGTATTAGATATAGGTACCGGAACCGGAATAATACCGCTATTACTTTACGCTATACATGGCCATGGAACTTTTTTAGGCATTGATATTCAGTCGGACATGGTTGAGATGGCCCGCCGAACAATGGAATTAAACAATCTAACAACAAATATAATAGATATACAATGTCAAGACATTAAAGATTTTGCGCAAAACTTTTCTCCAGAAAGTTTTAATATTATTACATGTAATCCACCGTACATCAAATATAATGCTGGCCTACAAAATGATGCAGTCGCTAAAACTATTTCCCGCCATGAAGTGGCCTGTACACTAGAAGACATCATACAAGCTTCTTATTTTATTTTGAAAGACAAAGGTCAATTATTTTTCATTCATCGAGCCAATAGATTAGTAGACATATTAAGTTTAATGCGTAAACATAAAATTGAGCCGAAACAAATTAGACTAGTATACCCTAAAATAAATAAAGAGCCTACTATGGTTTTAGTCCGTGGTTCTAAAAACAGCGGTCAGGAACTTCGTGTAGATCCGCCACTGATTGTATATAATGAAGACAATAGTTATACGGACGAAATATGTACTTTATATAAAAAATAATTTTATAAGCTGTCAAGGGTAAAAAAAACAATAAAATAAAAATAACATATACAGAAAGGAAAAAATTATGAAAAAATTGCTAATAATAGAAGTAATATTATTTTTTTCCATATATTTCATTTGGAAAATGTTTGTTTTAACCATTAGCCAACATATTGTTAGCGCCCTTGTAGTTGCTATAGTTTTTATAATTTGCCGCCTATTTGAAAAAAGTAAAGAGAAAATAATCGCATATTATTTTAAAAAAAGTCAGAAAACGAGTATATTTTTTTATCTCACGAGATATACTAAGCTCATAGGTTATATACCATCTCACAAAAAAGAAATGAGCATAAATGTACAGCTAGGAATTGAACTTTGTCGATTGGTCCTCCAAAGTGTGGTCGTTGCCATATTCTTAAGTCAGATAGTATTTGTTCCTATAAATATAATTGAAAACAGCATATCAATAACAATCGGGATTGTATTTTACGTTTTATGTTGTGAAAGTCTTCTTATTTTACCATTTTTAATGCTAAAAGAGTTGAAAATGAAAAATATTAGGATTATTTTAAAATAAAATGCTAAATAATATTGATTTTTATTACAAGATGTGTTATTCTATTTACGGAGTTAAAATATTGGAATTAAGAACGAAATATTGGCCTGTTTACTAAAAATTCTAGACCGAGTTACGTTTTATTAAGGGCAGTGTTTTAGCAGTAAAATTAAAGGAGGCCTAGTTTAAATGACAGGTAAAGTAAAATGGTTTAACCCAGAAAAAGGATTTGGATTCATCGAGAGAGAAGACGGCGACGATGTTTTCGTTCATTTCACAGCTATTCAATCTGAAGGATTTAAAACTCTTGAAGAGGGTCAAGAAGTTGAATTTGAAATTACAGAAGGAAACAGAGGACCACAAGCGTCTAATGTTATTAGAAAGTAATTTTGGAGAAGCCTATTTTATATAGGCTCTTTTTTTGATATATTTATATATTTACATATCTACAATAGTCATTTTCACGTTTTTTACTCAAAATTTATTTTAAAATTCTCTATTATTGCCAAACTTTTGTTTCTATATACTTATATAACGTTGGCACCATTGCTCCTGTAGCCCCACCGGTTTCATACTCACTTAACTTACCTGGATAAAAATCAGTCCCTGCTATATCCAAATGCACCCATGGAATTTTTTCTACAAAATGTTCTATAAATGTAGCTCCTATTATCGCTCCAGCTGTCGGTCCTCCAATATTTTGTATATCTGCTACTTGACTTACTAACTTTTCTTTGTATTCATCATCTAATGGTAGTCGCCAAATTTTTTCTCCCATTTCTTTTGCTGCAACACTTATTTCTTTGGCTAATTTCGCGTTATTAGAAAATATCCCCGTATATACGTTTCCAAATGTGCTCACTATAGATCCTGTTAAAGTGGCCAAATCTATTATCTCATCAACCTTTTCATTTCTCACTGCATATGTTATTGCATCGGCTAATATTAGTCTTCCTTCAGCATCGACATTTAATATTTCTACGGTCTTTCCATTCATGCTCGTTATAACGTCTCCTGGTATTAAACTACTATTCGATAATCTGTTTTCACATAACGGCATTATGGCTGTAACATTTATTTTTAATTTGTTTCTTGCTATCACATGCATTATTCCTACAACTGTCGCAGCTCCGGCCATGTCGTCTTTAGTATATTTTAAACCTTCTGCTGTTTTTAAATTATACCCGCCTGTATCCACCGTTATTCCTTTGCCTACTAACCCTATCTTTTTGGGCGAACTTGGATCGCCAGTGTATCTAACTACTACTAGTTTTTGCTCGTTTGCACTACTATTGCCTATTGCATTAATTAAATTCATCTTTAATTTTTCTATTCTAGCTTTGTCTAGTATCTCAACTTCACATCCAACGTTAGTTAATGTATATTTGATTTTTTTCGATAAAATTTCTGGTGTTAACTTGTTTCCTGGCATATTCGTCCAATTTTTCGTCAATAGCATGCCTTTTACTATATTCTTTTTACGCTCCCATTCTTCCTCATCTATACTACCATCGTCTATTATGGATATGTTTACTGCTTTACTACTTGATTTTTGATGATATCCTTTATATTTATAAGTGCCTAGCTCTGCACCAACTATTACTTCAAAATATTTATCTGCTAAAATTTCGCCTAACTCAATGTCTATTTCATATAAATTCAATGACTTGATTATATTAATTCCTTTTGCTACTGCATTCTTTATCTTTTTGGATGTCAAATTTTTTTGTTTACCTAACGATACACTAATTATTAATTGCTCATCTTTCATAGATTGTATAACTTTTTCTTTCTCAAAATGAAATTTTAGCTTTACTGATTTTTTATTTTTCGTCCAATTTACCATATTAGTTATCTCCTTAATATAAAATAAATATTTTTAACTATTTACAAAACTTTAATTCGGGTATATTAATATACTATGTTGTTCATCCTAATATATTCATAAGCATAATTTATAATAAAATATTTTTTGAATAAAAAAAAGCAACCTCTATTGCTAAAGGCCACATTTTTTAGAATAATTTTTTTATTTGAAAAGATACATAAATTATTTATTACATTTATCCAACATGATTTTTTAATTTTTCAGTTTGGTCAAAAGTGGTCAAAGTAGAAATTATTTCTTCCAAATCACCATCTAATACTTGTTCTAATTTATGAAGAGTCAATCCAACTCTATGATCTGTCACACGGCCTTGTGGAAAATTATAAGTCCTAATTCTTTCACTTCTATCACCTGTTCCAACTTGAGATTTTTTCTCAGCAGCGATAAGTGCCTTTTGCTTACTTAATTCTAATTCATAAAGTTTGGCCCGTAAAACCTTCATAGCCTTATCTTTATTTTTAAGCTGAGACTTCTCATCTTGGCAAGAAACGACTATACCAGTTGGCAAGTGTGTAATTCTAACCGCTGAGTCGGTGGTGTTAACACTTTGGCCACCATTCCCAGAAGATCTAAAAACATCTACCTTAACATCGTTCGGATTCACTTCTACATCCACTTCCTCGGCCTCGGGCATTATGGCTACGGTAACAGTAGAAGTGTGAATGCGACCACTAGATTCTGTATCCGGGACACGTTGAACTCGATGAACTCCACTTTCATATTTAAGACGTGAGTAGGCTCCATCACCTTTTAGCATGAAGATAGCTTCTTTAAATCCACCGATCCCATTTTCATTTATATCCATTAATTCGGTTTTCCATTTAGATCTTTCGGCAAATCTATTGTACATCCTATATAAATCTGCTGCGAACAATGCGGCTTCATCGCCACCGGCTCCACCTCTTATTTCAACTATAACATTTTTGTCGTCATTCGGATCTTTCGGCAACAATAAAATCTTTAGCTCCTCTTCCAATGGTTCTACTCGTTTCTTATTATCGGCCAATTCTTCCTTCACTAGAGCTAACATTTCGTCATCCAACTTCTCTTCTAGCATAAGTAACGAATCATCTATTGCACTTAAAACGGTCTTGTATTCCTTATATTTTTCTACAATCGGCGATAATGTACTCATCTCTTTCATAAGGCTACGCCATGTATTTTGATTCGCTATTACATTCGGTTCGTTAACTTTAGCACTTATATTTTCAAACTTTGTTACTAATTCTTCGATTTGATCGAACATTTGCAAAACTCCTTAATTATAATTTTAATATTGCTTCCACTACATTTTATTATACCTTAATATATTCAAATATTTTGTCCACTAATTCTCTTCCTATCTCAATATTTCCAATGTCATTTGGATGCATCAAATCTGTACTTAGGCCAGTTATATCTTTTCAAATTTCTTCACCACGTATATTAATAAACATTTTTATAGCTACATGTTTTACATATTTCTTCTAAATCATCTCTATATTCTTTTGGATTCGATACTATTTTTTTATCCTGTCCAAGGATCTTTTAACAAATTTATTCCACACCTTTCGTCGCTATGATTACTCTATGCTTATTATTATAATCACAAATTAATTGTATATTCTCATATTGGTTACCTTTTAGAATTTTCATAACTTTTTCGCCTTGGTCATAACCTATTTCTAAAGCTAATATTCCATCATTTTTTAAATATTGTTTAGCTTCTTTCGCTATAATCCGATAAAAAGTAAGTCCATCCGAATTATCTGTCAAAGCAATATTCGGTTCGAACAAGCCTACTTCCGGCGCTAACGTTTTCATCTCATCTTTTGATATATAAGGTGGATTAGATACTATAAAATCATATTGTATTTTTTTTATATTTTCAAATAAGTCACTTTCAACCAAACTTATTCGGTCCGAACATTCATTTAAGATAGCATTTTTTTCCGTAATCTCTAATGCCTCCCTAGAAATGTCAGAAGCTGTCATCTTTAAATTTTTCATAAAGTGTAATAATGATATCGCTATACATCCAGATCCTACACCTATTTCTAGTGCATTAGGTTGTGACCCAAAATCCATATCCAGTAATTGTTCTACGATTAATTCTGTATCCTGGCGTGGAATTAACACATTTCTATCTACATAAAACGGTAATCCCATAAATTCTTGATACGATGTTATATATTGCAACGGCTCATGATTTTTTCTTCTTTCTATACAATCAAAAAATTGTGCTACTATATTTTCTTCTATTAATTTGTCAGAATTTTTAATAAGCGTATGTCGATTACAGCCTAATAAATCCATTAATAATAATCTCGAATCTAAACCTGCATTGTCTATTTTATTTTCCTCTAATATTTTTGTCCCATATGCTATGACTTCTCTAACTGTTGGCATTTGTCATGTTTTCCCTTTCTATTATTTATCCCTATACTTAAAACAAAACTATCATCTCAAGGGTTTTTGCTTATCCAAAAAATGATAGTTTAGATGTTTTTATAAAATTATTCTATCGCTTTTATTCAGCTTTAACAAAAATGGCTACTTAACTTTTAGTTGTTTTGTTAACCAGTTTATTCTCTCACTTTTATTCAGTTTTAACAACGATGGCTACTTCACTTTTAGTTGCTCACCACTTTATCCTCTCGCTTTAATACAGCTTGAACTGCGGCGATGGCCACTTCTATTTGTGAGTCATCCGGCTCTAACGTAGTAAATTCACGCTGTAGCCACATTCCTGGCTTGCTAACAAAATTTGCTAATTTATTTTCAGGATTTTTTCTTGCCCATCTTATTAATTCATATGATATACCCGAAATTATTGGGACCATTATTATTCTTATTGCTGTTCTTAACCATATATTATTTGTTGAAAATACGCTAAATACTAAAATACTCACAATCATTACTATAAATAAAAAGCTAGTCCCACAACTTTTGTGTAATCTCGTACATCCTCTTACGTTTTCTACTGTTAGCTCTTTCTCTTGTTCTAAACAATTTATTGTTTTATGTTCTGCTCCATGATATTCAAACGTTCTTTTTATATCTTTCATATTAGCTACAGATTTCATGTATATTAAAAATATAGTGATCCTTATAGCCCCTTCTATTAAGTTCAGCACAAAAGACGACGGAATCCATTGTCTAAAGAGTTGACTTAACCACATAGGTAACAGCATAAAAATTATGATAGACAGAGCAAAAGAAAAAGCTAATGTCATCCCCATCAAAAATTTTTCACCTTTTTTACCAAATTTAGTTCTAAGCCATACCTCAAATTTACTCTCTTCTTCTAAATCATCGGCCCCAAATATATCGGCTGAATATGTTAAGGTTTTTGTACCTATTATCAACGATTCCGCAAACACAATCATACCTCTTATTATTGGACTCCTAAAAATAGCATGTTTATTTAGTAAACTGCTACTTTTTTGTGTATCTATAGCTATTGTTTTGTCCAGTTTACGCACAGCTACCGAGTAATAATGTTTACTCTTCATCATTACTCCTTCAATAACTGCTTGTCCACCAATATCTGTTCTCATCGGTCCCCTCCAAATCATGGAAGTAGTATGTAAAATTTCTACTTCCTACTAAATATTATTTCTATATAAAAAGAGGCTGAGTGTAAATTCTCAACCTCCGGCCAGGTATTAGGCATTATATCGTTTATTGAACTTGTCAATTCTACCCTTAGCTTGAGCAGAACGCTGCTTACCTGTATAAAACGGATGGCATTTTGAACAAACCTCTACCTTAATGTTTTCTTTAGTAGATCTAGTTTGAAAACTATTGCCACAGTTACAAGTTATCGTAAGCTCCTCGTATTTTGGTTGAATTTCTGCATTCATGTTGTCACCTCTTTCATATACGCACTATATTATAGCATGTCCAAAATAATTTTACAAGGGTTATTGAGAAGTTTTTTAACTAATTGTATACAATTAATTGTAATTGGCAATACTTTATCAAAAGTTATACAGTTAATTTATTATTGGATTTATCACTGAATTTATTATCATTGTAAGACTTTTATTATATCAATAAGGAATCAAATTATGCATATTCAAATTATAGAAAATAAAATAGCAGACTATATTGTTGCCAATGATTTACTTAAACCAAAGGATCATGTATTAGTAGCCGTTTCGGGTGGAGCCGATTCGATAATGTTAGTAGATTATTTAAATAGAAATAAAGCATCACTTTATATCCGTATTAGTATAGCTCATGTAAATCATAAAATGAGACAAGAAGCAGATATCGATATGAATTTTGTAAAAACCTTTGCAAAAAAACACAATATCACATATAATGTTTTAGAAATTGATGTTTGCTCATTTGCAAAATCTAGAAAACTTTCTTCCGAAGAAGCTGGTAGAACCGTCCGTTATAATTTTTTCGAATCTTTACCCCATGATAAAATTGCTACCGCCCACACCGCTAACGATCAGGCCGAAACTATTTTAATGCGCTTCTTACGTGGCTCGGATGTAAAAGGTTTATCTGGTATCCCTCCTAAACGAGATAGTATAATTCGTCCTATATTATGTCTTTCTAGAGATGAAGTTGAATTTTACTGCAATTTTTATAACTTAGACTTTAGAACCGACCATACAAATTTTTTAGAACTTTACACCAGAAACAAAATTCGCCTATCTCTTATACCATATATAACCAAAAATATAAATTCCAATATTGTGCATACATTAATTCAACATAGTAAATTATATAAGGAAGAAGAAGAATTTTTATTGGCCTACACAAAAAAATTATATGACAATATTATAATTAAAATTGGAAATTCATACGAAATTAATATAGAAAAATTTCAGTCTGAAATGCCTTATATCCAAAAAAAACTTTTATCTTTTGTTATATCCTCTCTAAAAAATTCTTCTTACAATATATCTACGACTCATTTAAATTATGCTATCTCTTTACTGCATAAACAAAGCGGAAAATGTATAGATCTCCCGGATAACGTAAAAATTCTTAGAACGCAAGACTTTTTAGTAGTATATTTAGGTTCCGCAACATATAATCAATCATCACTAGATTTACACCTAGGCGATAATTTTTTCTTGAATTATATTATTAGACTTACTCTTATTAACAATTTTTCAAAAATTTCTACAAATAACTATACTAAATATATTGATTATGATAAAATAAATAGTGGCTTAAAAGTAAGGACTAAACAAATAGGGGATCGAATGGGAAATAAAAAATTAAAAAAAATTTTTGTAGATGATAAAATTCCTCTTAATATTCGAAATAACATCCCTATAATAGTTGATGGTAATGACGTAGTATGTATTTTATGTAATTCTAGATTAAATGCAAATTACTATATAACCGAAGAAACAAAAAAGTTACTAAAGATAAAATTTATTTTAGGAGGCCCACATGTCTGATATACTGATCGAGACACTAATTAGCGAAGAAGAAATTACAAGACGTATTAAAGAAATTGGACAACAAATTTCAAACGATTATAAGGGAAAAGAAATTTTACTGCTATGTGTATTAAAAGGTGGTGTGATGTTTATGACCGAACTTTCCAAACATATCAGTATTCCTTTAAAAATGGATTTTATGTCAGTATCTAGTTACGGAAACGAAGTCGTAAGTACTGGAGTAGTAAAAATTTTAAAAGACCTAGATGAACCTATAAACGATAAACATATCATAATTGTTGAAGATATAATAGATTCTGGCCAAACTCTAAGCTACTTAAAACAGCTTTTAGAAGGACGAGATCCTAAAAGCATAAAAATTTGCACACTACTTGATAAGCCACAAACTAGAAAAGTAGAGGTAAATATAGACTATGTAGGTTTTTGTATTCCAGATGAATTTGTAGTGGGTTATGGATTAGATTATCAACAAAAATATCGAAACTTACCCTATATTGCTAAAGTAAGAAAGGAGTATATGTAACTTGAATAAGAAACCAAGAAGCAGTTTTATACTTTATTTGGTCATTATAGGCATACTATTTGTAGCCATGTTTTTAACAAATAGCACGTCTATGCAAAATATGCCACAAGCGTTAACTCTTAGTGATTTAATCTTAAACATTGAGTCCGGAAATGTTAGTGAGATGGTTATAGAAGAAGCCGGAGATATAGTATACGTAACCGTAAAATTAAATGGTGCACAAAACTCAACGGTGCTACCATTAAATAGTGAATCTTTTAACGACTATCTATTTTCATTACCAAGCGAATATTTAGAAAGTATCAAAATAATACCAACAGAACAACAAGCAAACATGTTTTTCCCTATATTACAAATAATTATGTTAGTTGGTATGTTTATCTTTATAATGGTATTTTTTGTTCAAAACATGCACGGTGGCGGTGGCGGACGAATGATGAGTTTTGGCAAAAGCAAAGCTAAAATGTCACTAGATGAAAAAGGAAAAATATCTTTTAAAGATGTTGCTGGATTAGAAGAGGAAAAAGAAGAAGTAACAGAACTAGTAGACTTTTTAAAAAATTCTGCTAAATATACACAAGTCGGCGCAAAAATACCTAGAGGCGTATTATTAGTAGGACCTCCGGGAACCGGTAAAACGCTATTAGCCAAAGCTGTAGCCGGAGAAGCTGGGGTACCATTCTTTAGTATATCCGGTTCAGACTTCGTAGAAATGTTTGTCGGCGTTGGCGCATCAAGAGTAAGAGATTTATTTGATCAAGCTAAAAAGAATGCTCCATCAATAATTTTCATAGACGAAATCGATGCTGTCGGCCGTAAAAGAGGTGCCGGCCTTGGTGGAGGACATGACGAACGAGAGCAAACATTAAACCAGTTACTTGTAGAAATGGATGGCTTCGGAATAAATGAAGGTGTCATCGTAATGGCTGCTACAAACCGTTCCGACGTATTAGATCCGGCCTTACTAAGACCAGGTCGATTCGATAGACAGGTCATTGTCGGTCGTCCTGATGTTAACGGAAGAGAATCAATTTTAAAAGTTCATGCAAAAGGCAAGCCTTTAAACGAAGATATAGACCTAAAAGTTATAGCTAGAACAACCTCTGGATTCACAGGTGCGGACTTAGCCAACTTAATGAATGAAGCAGCACTTTTAACAGCACGCCATAATAAACGTGCTATAGATATGGAAGAAGTACAAAAAGCCTTTATTAAAATTACAGTTGGTACAGAAAAGAAAAGTAATTTAGTTACTCCTAAAGAAAAAAAGATTACTGCCTATCATGAGGTCGGACATGCGATATTGCATGAAATACTAGAAGATTTGGATTCCGTCCACAGTGTATCCATCATTCCAACCGGCTTTGCTGGAGGATATACCATGTCTTTACCTAGTGAAGATAAAATGTATCTAACCAAATCTAGAATGATAAATCAAATAATATCTCTTCTAGGTGGTAGGGCTGCCGAGTATCTAGTATTCAACGATATAACAACCGGCGCATCCAACGACATAGAACGATCCACTCAAATTGCTAGAGATATGGTTACAAAATATGGTATGAGTGACCTCGGTCCGATAAAATACGGTGATGAACAAGGTGAAGTATTTTTAGGTAGGGATTTTAATCATACTAGAAATTACAGCGAAAACGTTGCTACGAAAATAGACGAATATATCAAAAATATAGTAGAGGCAGCCTATGCTCAATCTTTAGAATTATTAAAAAAACATATGCCTACTCTTATCCATGCATCTGAAATTTTAATTAAAAAAGAAAAAATATCTGGAAACGAATTCAGAAAGCTTATGAAAGGCGAAGAGATTGATATAGATAATCTCGACAATGTAAGTGTTTTTGAAATGAGTGAACAGTTAAGAAAAAATGATACCCCAGACGATAACGATAATCATCGCTTTACTTTAAATAAAGAAGTTGATATTGCACCCGAAGATGAACTAGAATAAGACAACGATTTCAATTTTTAAAAAGCAGGGGCTATCGCATTAACAACCCCAAAAATCAGAAAACGAGCGCCCCAAAAAGGTTAGCTCGTTTTTTCGTTTCATAATTTCCCTTCAGTCTATTTCGTAACATTGCGCTCCTCTGCCTTGACAAAATTGCAGTATGGTGGCACTTCCCGTCCCAGATGACAGGAAAAGCTGATCCCACATTTTGCAAATTCATAAAATTTTCCATGGTAATCATGAAAAATAGCCTTGAAAACATAGCCATATAATAGAAGCTACGCATTCGAATTCGGATCTAGCTACTAACTCTCAATCAGTTTCGCTGACAGGGGCTGTCGCACTAACAATCCTCTAATCGACAGGCTAAGTTCCGAGTGCTTTGGATTCCAAAATACGGCTTAACCCCTCTCTTTTTTTTCTTAATTAAATTCTTAAGTTCCCGGCTATGATCCTGGAAGAAGAGCCTAGCCTTTTATTCCAGGAGATGCTACACCTTCTATCAAATGTTTTTGGGCTATTAAATACACGATTTATATGTAAATATTTTTGATTTATACTTCATTTGTACCATTGCTCTTAGTCTTCAAACTTAAAACACCTTTGGATAATTTTTTTATTCCAAATTCATTTGACAAGTAGGCTCAATATGTTATAATATAACTAATAATTAAATTTTGGGGGTACATAATGCATATAGGAAAATTTTTATTAAAAACCATCTTATTAGCTTCTATAGTAGGAAGCTTGGCCGGCTGTGGCGAAGACTCTTCTGATAATCGTGGTGCTGGCGGATCCGAAGATATTTATACAGAAGTAGGTACATATCCGATCGTAAAAGAGGGTGTTGATTTATCGTTTACGGCTTTTGCGCCGTTATTAACCAATATCACTACATACGCATACGATACAAATTTATTTACAAAGCATTTTCAAGATTTAACTGGTGTCGAGATAGAGTGGGTTGAAGTTACCTCAGCAGACAGAAAACAGAAATTCAATGTTATGATGACCGGCGGCGATTACACCGATGTAATATTAGAAATGAGCAATACCTTATCGGAGCTATCATTATACGGCTCCCAAGGAATATTTATACCACTAAATGATTTGATAGAAAAGTACATGCCAAATTTACAATCAGTGTTAGCTAAAAATCCGCAAGTAGTTGATGCATGGACAGCGACCGACGGCAACATGTACGCTTTACCAAAAATAGTAGGCAGCTTAAATAACCAAGTTGGTAACAAAATGTGGATGAACCAAGTATGGCTAGACAACTTAGGATTAGAAGTACCTAAAACAATAGATGAATTTTACAATGTTTTAAAAGCCTTCAAAGAACAAGATGCTAACGGAAACGGTGATCCAAACGACGAAATCCCTCTAACTGGATCTTATAAAGCATGGGCCGGCGACATAACCATGTTCATAGGCAATATGTTTCAGCCGATGTCCAGCTCTTGTAAATTTTTAAATTTAGACGAGGACGGAAAAATATTTTATGCTAAAGCAACCGATGAGTGGAAGGAAGCATTAAAATTTATGAATAAGCTTTATAACGAAGGCTTATTTGACGATATGTATTTTTCACAAACAACTGATCAGCTAATCAAATTAGCCTCAAACCCGGACGCAGCTGTTGTTGGGACCACGGTCGGTGGATCCGTAACCGTATTTGCCAACACAACAAATCATGAAAGATGGGGCCAGTATACTTGGGTACCTCCGATAGAAGGACCAACCGGGTTGATTTCTACAGCGCATACTCCGGACTTAGGCCGCGCCGTGCTGTCCATAACTAATAAATGCGAAGACCCTATAGCCGTAGTTCGAATGTTCGATTACATGTATACTCCTGAAGCTACTTTCGAAAACGAATACGGCTTAGAAGGTTCTGGTCGATATCGATTAGCTCCTGAAGGGACAAAAAATTATGTGGGCGGACCGGCCGAGGTTATTAATTTGTCGGCCGATGCTGCGAAAGACGTTAGCTGGGGTGGCCTCGGCCCTTCTTATCACGACGAAGACTGGGTTCTCATGTTCGGTGTTAGCGATAAGCCGGCTGAAGAAGTTGGCTTCTTGCTGTTTACAGCCGGTCAAGATTATATCGATTACGCTCAAGATATCAATACTATGGTCCCATCCTTGGCCTTCGATATAGATGATTCACGCATCTTAGTAGATGTAGAAACAAACTTAGGTATGTATATAGACCAAATTACCGCAGACTTCATAACCGGTAAAGTTGATATAGAAAAAGGTTGGGCAGATTATTTAGCCATGCTAGACAACATAGGTATGACCGAGTATATTGAAATACATCAAAAAGTATTAGACGAGAAATTATCTAAATAAAATAATTATCCTCTACTTGCATGGTAGAGGATTTTTTTAGCATAGAAAAAGGTTGGGCGGATTATTTAACCGTGTTAGATCCCGTCTATATGTGATTACAGAGTAACCACTCCAGAAGGACCCCTCAGTCAGTTGCGCTGACAGCTCCCCCTGAAAGAGGAGCAGGGTACCCGCACTTTTAGTTATCTTCGCCGAAAGATTCTTAAGTTCCCGGCTATACCCCTGGAAGGGGAGCAGGGGCCAACTTAGATATTGTTCCTACTTCTCTGAAGTTTACAGAGCGACAACCTCTTTTTTGGCCAATTTCTAAAATTTAGTAGTAGAACAATTAAGGAATATATAGTATAATTTTAAGGATGAAAGAATGCATACATAAAAATCTCTATCATTATATATTTATAATTGTTGAAAGTTCCGTCTTCTCTATCCTGGATAGAGGCTAAGTGCGTCGATCTTTCAATCAAATCACTACCTTTTAAATTAAAGGAAAAAAGGAGATAAAAATAATGGCTCAAATATTTTGGGGATACCTAGTCATATTATTAAGCTTTAAAATAAATTCTATAGAATTATTACCTGAGTTTTTAGGATACTTCTTCATTATGAAAGGTGCAATTTTTTTAAGTAACAAAGTAAACAAATTTGCTGATGTAAAAACATGGGCAGCCGGACTATCAATAATACATTTAGTTTTATTTGTAAATAGTCTATTTATTGGATTCTATCTTGGCTCCACCATAAGTTATACGGTATCCGTATTGTTGCAGGGAGCATTTTTTTATGTGACCTATTTAATTATCATAGCTATGAAAGACTTAGAACTTAGTATCGGTCAAACTTTATGTATAGATCGCTTGCTACCTTATTTTAAAATAATGATCGCCGTCTATGTAACACTCGAGTTTACAAATGAAGCGTTAGTACGTATTTTTTCTTCGTTTGTAATCCTCCCTATGCTAGTCTTAATCTTAATAGT
The DNA here is from genome assembly GCA_002007295.1 of Candidatus Epulonipiscioides saccharophilum. Taxonomy (GTDB): domain Bacteria; phylum Bacillota; class Clostridia; order Lachnospirales; family Cellulosilyticaceae; genus Epulonipiscioides; species Epulonipiscioides saccharophilum. The sequence goes on from LNZM01000130.1 coordinate 21,017, forward strand.
AGCCAAATTCCTATATATAATGTTGTTTATAATAACATTATATAAGGCTAATGTTATATACGAAAGCTACATTAAAAGTTTGTAAAAAGAAAAGGTTAGGGAAAGTCTACATTGACACCTTCCTAACCTCTCAGTCAGCCTTGCTTGCTATTATTAACTTTTCTCAAATTCTGTACAATCTCAATATCCAATCCTGTTTTCAATGCAATGACTTCATCTCCTAATACATCTAATAAAGCGATTGCTATTTCTATTTTTTTCTTACCTTCTTTTATACCTTCTTTTATACCTTCTTGTCGTGCTTTATTTAATGCACTGTTTTCTTCAAGGAACATCCTAAACCTTGCAAAATATGTGTTTCTCATTATCTCATCTTCACTTAGTTCTGTTAATACGTCCAAGGCTTTATCTATTGTACTTCCTAATTCTTTGGTCTTAGCTAAATCTGGATTGTCGATAAATATCAACCAATTTATCAATTCTTGTGAATCGTTTGTTTTATTTATATTTCTAAAATCTAATTTACTTAATTCTATAAAATGTAATTCTTCTAAAATTTCATTCTGCTTTTCATAATTTATTTTGTGCTCTTCATCATATAAAGTAAATTTATGATGTATATGTTCATCATCAAATATTTTAGTGGTTAATATATTTATGCATACTGCACCTGTCAAATCGCTAATCCATTCGCCTTGTTTTAAATCTACGCTGTAATTTTTTCCCCAATAATATAAACTTCTTTTTCGTATATCATATTTATCTCTAATGTGTATTTCTACATTTACTTTTACTCCGTTAGATAATATGACGTTAATATCTAAGATTGAATGTTTATCCTCTATATATTCTTTTACCGTGTTTAAACATTCTAAATTTATTATTGGTGTTTTATATTTTAATACTGCATTCAAAAAATCGATTAATAAATCTTTATTCTTTTCATCTCCAAATATTTCTTTGAATATAAAATCCATTGTTGGTCTTAGTAATTCCATTTTATGTTACCTTTCTATTTTTTAGTTTAAGCATAACATAAACAAACCTTAGATTCAACATCCGAACTATTTTTTATTGGCTTTTCTCAAATTTCGTATACTTTCAATATCTAGTCCTGTTTTTAATGCAATCACATCATCTTCTAATAAGTCTAAGAAAGCGATTGCTGTTTTTTCTATACCCTTTTGCATACCTTCTTCTATGCCCTCTTTTCTGCCTTCTTCTCTGCTATCTTTTCTGGCTTTATTTAATGCACTATTTTCTTCCATTAATATCCTATGCCTTTCAAAATATGTTTTTCTTACTTTTTCGTCTCCACTTAGTTCTGTTAATATATCCATGGCTTTATTTATTGGTCCGCCTAATTTTTTGGCTTTAGCTGAATTAGGATCTTTATTTAAAAAATCGATTAATGTATCTTTATTTTTTTCATCTCCAAATATTTTTTTAAAGATAAAATCCATTGTGGGGCTTAGTAGTTCCATCGTATGTCACCTTTCTATTTTTTAGTTTAACCGTAACATAAACAAGCCTTGGATTCAACACCCAACCCCTCAGTCAGCTAACGCCGACAGCTCCTCTAAAAGAGGAGCCTATTTAAGATTGGATGAAAATAACACACTTTCGCAGGTCAATCTCCAATCTCTTTATTCGTCTATTTATAGCTTATTCTATTTCTTCAAAGGTTAATGTTATGTCCTTTATAACCGGCGTATTAAAGTTATACAGTTCGCCATCCAAATACCATGTCTCGAATATATGTTCATTTTCTTCTATTCCTAATTCTTCATTCGTTAATGGCCTAGCCTTAGAATACTGCTTAACTTCTTTAGTATGGATCGTATCCTCATCCACAAAGTATGTTACATCATAGACCTCGAGCTGTTCTGGTCTTTCCGGCGCTCCGCCGATAAATCCTTTATAAAATCCGCCTGCACTGCTTGTTAACCATAAGATATTCGGATCCGCTAAATCGAATTCTACATCGTAAACTTCTATCGCATTTCCTATTCCCTTGTTTATTCTTTCCCAATTTGCCCCTTCATCTGTTGATAAATACACTCCAGCGCTATATGTCATCGATCCGGCTGAATCGTCTTTCGTTATTATCATTATTCTGTTCTCGTTGAATGGGTCCACTTTTACCGTAACTACGATTGCTTGATCAAATATTTTTCTCCATTCATTTCCTTCTGCATTGCCTACCCATAATCCGCCATTTTCTATTCCTGTAGTCTCGTTTCCGCCGGCTACATATATTTTATCGCTACTTGCTGTTACCATGTTCACTTGCGGTATCTCCGGAAAACTTTCTACCCTTGCAAAACTATCTCCAGAATTTTCTGACTTGTATAATCCGCCCATGGTCTTTAATGATATCCTATCGAAATATCCATTCTCTTGGCCACCAATTTTTTCTATTCTTAATATAATCGATGTATCATCCGATTTGGTTTTAAACGCTACCCCTTTTGCTAAGGCTATAGTTTCACTCACTATTTCTTCGCCCAATAACTCGCCATTTAATGTTTCTACACTTATTTTTAACAAGTTACCTTCATCTACTGACGTAAAACCGGATATATAGTAATCCATGTTAGGCTTTAAACCAGTGATTTCTCTATGCATGGTTGCGTCCTCACCAGTTAATATAGCACACCACTGGTTGGCCGGATTAGTTCCAAATCTCGTTCCTTCGCCCATTCTCCACAAGTCATAACCTTCTGGTTTATCTATTGTTATCGGATTACCGGCTGATGACGCTGCATAAATAGTCTTATAATCGTTAGTATTTATTTCTGGTCCAAATTCTAAGTCAAATACATCGGCTGTTCCCGGCAACCCAGTTGTAGAAACAGTCCAATTATAACCACCGTCTGTACTTTTATAAACACCGTTAAATTGCGTGCCATGTAATGGAGGTACTTCGTTAACATTGGTTGCGGTCACTGCGAAATACATGTTATCTGGATTTATTGGATCTATAATTAATCCTTTTTGAATTACTTTCACGTATATATCTGGTGTTACAAAAATTTTAGAAATGCTTTCCCATGTGTGCCCTGCATCGCTTGATCTATACAACTCGCCTTGGCCACCTTGTCGCAACATTAAAGAATACATTGTATTGATGTCGTGTGGATGTATCGCAATCATGGATATGTTTTCAGGTGAATGTTCCAAATTTATCATTGCTTCTTTATCGCTATAATAATATTCTTCGAATCCATCTACCTTTTTAAATAATCTATTTTCGCCTGCTACCATGTACATTAAATTCGGGTCTCTCTCATCTACTATGATTTGCTTTCCAGGTAAATTGCTGGCCCCTGTACCGGACCAAGCACCGTTTGGTAGCTGTACCGAATCCATGTTTTGCCAGTATTCTCCGCCATCTACTGTTTTATATAGAGATCTATATAAGGCAAATGTTTCGCCTTTGCTATTTATATCTAAATCTCTCATCCCTTGGTTAGCATATAGATCTATTCCAAACTCGTAGTTATAATGATCCGGCTGTACATTTTTACCCATAGGCTGATTTCTGCTATCCCAATATTCTGACGGATACTCCCAGGACATACCACTTCTTGTAGCTACATACCAATGTTTTCCACCATCGTCCGTTGTAAATACATCTCCTATCAAAAATGAGGCGGACCATTTCCCATCATGAGATACATATATTTTATCTGGATTTGTTGGATCTACTTTTATCTGATCGTAGTTATGCATAATTTGTGTTGGCGTATTCGGTGCTAAATTCCATGCAGAGGTCCCTTCTATTACGGGTGAATTTGCAAAATATTTATTCATTCCAACATTTAGCCATATTCTCGGAAATCCATCACTTCCTCGGTATTCTATATTATTTGGCTCTAAGACATTTCTTACTAAATTATAATTTTCTTCTTGTAGCGCTGTTATGTTGATTCCTATGTTGCCCGAAATATTCTCCCAAGTTTCGCCTAGATCATGGCTTTTTAATATTCCGCCTGTGCTAGCGTAGCATTTTTTTATCGGATCCAAATGATACTGTACTTGATTTATTATATATAAAGTTAGTTTTCCTGTCTCTGGATCTCTATATATTTCTAAATCCATAACCAAATCTTCATCTTCACCGTTTGCTTTTTCTATAGTTTCGATCTTTTTCCAAGTGTTGCCCGCATCAATACTTTTGTATAATCCATACGTCGTTGTTGTAAACATCAGATTTGTATCGTCCGGATATATATAAATTTCACCAAACTCGGCCTTGCTATGAATGCCCGTATTGCTTAGCTTAGTCCATGTTTTTCCCCTATCCGTTGTTTTAAATAGCTGACCTGCGTTCCATGCGGGCGATTTTCCATGTGGCTTAACATCTGTTCTATAATTGTTTTTCGTATCCCAAAAATTTCCGCTTCCCGCAAACCATATCTCATCATTAGTCGGATCAACGACCAACGCTTCTATGTTACCATTATGTATGTTTTTGCTAAAACTTTTTCCACCATCCGTTGTCATTTTAATACCTTGCCAGTTCGATGCCATCCCAAAATTCGGATCTTGCCTAGAGAAATCCATCCCGTACGTTCTTATTGATCCCGGTGGTGTAGTCTGATCATGATCAAATACTGTCTCCCAGGTTAGGCCTCCATCGCCTGATCTGTAACCATTGCCCATGTCCGGAAAACTAAACATTATATTGTCGTCCGTCGGATGTATAAATGTTCCGTCCGAATCCCCTGCATTTCCAGGTGCAAATTGTACCCACTCTACATTTTCACTCGATTTTATATCTTCTCGGTTTAGCTTTTCAAAATATTCATTGATATATTCAAACTTTTCATTGGCCTCTACTTTGCTGGCCGCATATATATTGTTCCCTATCATTGATCCGAAAATTAACATGGCTGCTATAAATTTTTTATTCATTTAACTCCTCCTAATTAGCTGTATAATCTTTCCTGTTAAGCATAGCATGTTAGCCGAAGTATTGCAATTTGCATTTTTTCACTTATTTTTTTCCCATTTATCCAAAATAAATAGTACATAATACTAGCCGAATTGCTTTTATATGCTGAATTTATTTACATGGGCCTTTTTTATATTTATCAGGATCCTGAAATATTTCTACAAAAACAAAAAAATTCCAGCATTAACTGGAATCTAAAAATTATATAACTCTTGTATTCAATGCCCGCCCCATTCTATTTAAGATTGGATGAAAGTGTTACCTCAAAGATAATTAAATTTTCTTGTCAAATGCAATCTTTTCGCTATTGTCAAACCATATCTTTCCGCAATAAACAAAACCATTCTTCTTTAAAATATGCTGCATTTTTTTATTATCCGAATCTGTGTCAACTCTAAAATAGTGTACTCCTCTTAACTTACTAAACTCTTCTAACAATCGAAAAACTTTGTCCGCTAAATTCTTGCCTCGAGCATTATGCTTAAAGGCCATTCTATGCACTACCGTATAGGATTCATCATAATTCCATTTTCCCTTTAAATCCGTATATGCAGGTTCAGAATCAAAATCGATGCACAGATATCCTAAAATGTTTTCGTGATCTTTCACAAAATACCCTTTCTCATTTCTTAAATCATTCTTTATACATTCCTCGTCTGGATATCCATTTTGCCACTGATCAATTTTTTGTTCTCTCAAATGTTCTTTGGCCATATTAATAATTTCTATCGCTTTATCTAATTCATTTAGTTTTGCTTTTATTAATTCCATATATTTTTTACTCCTAATTTCATATTCATTTTTCAATCATTATACCATATTGAAATCAAAAATATTCTCAAATACTAAATTGTTCGAATAAAGTAAAGATCCAGAAATATTTTTACAACCTCTCCGGCCAGTCAACTAAAGCTGGACAGCCCCAACCTCTCAGTCAGCTTCGCTGACAGGGGCTGTCGCATTAAAGATTCCAAATATTAAATTCTGGATGACAGAAAAATGATGCAAACTTGCAAAATTTATAATTTACTTGAAAGCAACAAAAACTTGAATGCACGCTTTCTCCCTCCGTCAGCTAACGCTGACACCTCCCTCCCGGAGGGAGGCACCGCTTCCCCACAATTTGGTTTTCTATTGGAACTGTCGCCGAGAGTTGTTATTAGATGATGGAAACAGAATATTATCCTTCGTTTTTGAAATTAATACGACAATCTCCTATTTCTATTTCATCATGCGCAATAATATAGAGGCTAATTCAGCACGAGTTAAATATTTATCCGGACTCATTTCAGACTCACTCGTACCGGATAGCAGACCGATTTCTACGCAGTAATTAATGGCTGCTTTATAAGGAGAATTATTGATATCCGAGAAATTTTTTGTAGCGGTGGACTTTGGATAGGCTCCGTTAGTGGATTCAAAAATAATTTGAGCGAACAATCCTCTAGAAATTTTTCCAGTGGAGCCTAAATTAGAAATAGTTTTCAATGTTTCTGTACTCAGTTTAGAGGCCACACTTGCCATGCTATTAAATGCCCAATGGCCCTTATCGGTAATGAACTGCTCAACAGTGGATCTCGGATGCTCCATAGTATTTATGTTATTTAACAACAGAACTCTATCTAAGAAAACAAAAGTATCAGACACGACAATAGGACTTTCGACCCCGAACTTATCATAGATTTCACCAACCATATATCCTTTTTGAGTCGCTTCTGCAATGATACTATTGGCCCAGTGATCTTTTGGTACATCTACGAACTGTTTGGCTGGTGCCGGAATCAGCTTTACAGATTCGCTTATTTCCACACCGGCTTCTTTTAATATCGTTGGCATGGCGGCCATAGATAATATTTCCGTATTGGAGTAAGAATTACCTATTTTTTCGGTTAGCATATTTAAATCAATCGCTCCGTTTAGACTTGTATACGGCATGTTATTTTCTAAAGCATTTTGCAAACTTTCTTTTTGAGTAGCTGGTAAATTTGCTAATTTAGTTTTTGTATCCACAACGTTTTGTAGTGTAAGGTTGTAATTATGCAAAAATGTGTCAAAAGCTATAATCTCATCCGTACTCATCATATAAGTCAACGACATGTGTAACTGAATTTCTGTAACTTTTGGCAGAGTTATTGTTGGTTGCGTTACATTGTTAGATCCGCTTGATCCGCTACTAGATCCTGTGTTGTTATCATAATACCAACGATCGTCGTCGTCATCGTCGTCGTCCCAACGATCTTCTTCCTCCTCTTCGTAAATTTCTACTGTAATTTCCATTTCGGCTGTATTTCCGGCTTCATCTTTTGCTATATAAATAATGGTATATTCTTCTTCGTCGTCCGTATCAATCTCGTCAACTTCTTTTCCTCTTGAATTTTCAATAATTATTTCTATTTCTACATCTTTAGTTTTGTTATCTACAGCTGTGACTTCAGGCATGCTAAATCGGTCACCGACTTCAATATAAAAATGCTTTTTACCACTATATTTAAATACTGGTGCTTCTTTGTCCTCCTCGGCTATGACCTTTACAGTAATAACTAAGCTAGAGGAATTTAGTGCTTCATCAATCGCTGTGTAGGTTATTGTGTAGGTATCAATCTTGGATGTGTCCACACTTGACACTGTAACTCCGCTAGAATTTTTGATAACATTCGTAAGTTTAATGTTTGGCCCGGCCGAAACATTGTCTGTCGCTGTGACTTTTGGCATGGCGAAAGAGGCCCCTTGAGTTACAGTCAAAATTGTTTCTCCTGAATAGACTATTTTCGGTGCTGTACTGTCTGATCCCGGCTCCATCACTTTTACTGTAATAATTAAGCTGGCCGAATTTAGCGCTTCATCAATTGCTGTGTAAGTTATTGTGTAAGTATCAATCTTGGATGTATCCACACTTGGCACTGTAGCTCCGCTAGAATTGGTTATCACATTCGTAAGTTTAATGTTGACCCCGGCCGAAACATTATCGGTCGCTGTGACGTTTGGCATAACGAAAGTGGATCCTTGCATTACATTTAGCAGTGTTTCTCCGCTATAAATTATTTCCGGTGCGGTCGTATCTACTTCTGGCTCAGGTGAACCTTCACTAATTTTTACAAGGCTAAAATCGTCAAAATATAATTTTGCGTTATCGTACGTTCCGCTAGCATTATAATTTAAGCCCAATAATACGTTCTTAGCTGTGCCTGGGTTAGTCGGATTTTCTATCGTTGTAAATTCATAAGCTACTTCTTGCCAATCGGATACTCCTGTAATTGGTAGCACAACATTTCCTGTTGCTCCTAAAATACCCGTTTTCTCAAAAACTACAGCCGCTCCGATATTGTCCGCTGCTTTTTTTGCTTTTAAGGTTAATTTATACTTTTCGCCAGCCTCTAGACCGACTATATCATACTTAGTCGCAGTCATTTCGCCAGAATGTGTAAATTCTAGTACGTTATTTCCATCCAATTCTATAACATTTTTGCTAACTGGAGTACCCCACCAAGAGCCTAATTTACCAAAGAATGCTCCTTCAGTTCCATTGTCAAATCCCGGATCTAAATCTGCAAATAAATTTTCACCACCTACACTCGGTGGCGCAATAACTTTTACTGTAATGATTAAGCTAGCCGAATTTTGCGCTTCATCGATTGCTGTGTAAGTTATTGTGTAAGTATCAATCTTGGATGTATCCACACTTGGCACTGTAGCTCCGCTAGAATTGGTTATCACATTCGTAAGTTTAATGTTGGCCCCGGCCGAAACATTATCGGTCGCTGTGACGTTTGGCATGGCAAAAGTGGATCCTTGCATTACATTTAGAACTGTCTCGCCGTTATAAATTATTTCCGGTGCTGTAGTGTCTACTTCTGGCTCAGGTGTACCTTCGCTAATTTTTACGAGACTAAAATCGTCAAAATATAATTTTGCGTTATCGTACGTTTGTGAGCCATTATAATTTAAGCCGAATAATACATTCTTAGCTGTACCTGGATTATCTGGATTTTCTACCGTTGTAAATTCATGAGCTATTTCTTGCCAATCAGCTACCCCTGTAATTTTAGCACAACATTTCCTGGTGTACCTATACCCATTTTATCAAAAACTATAGCTGCCCCGAGATTGTCT
>LNZM01000131.1 GCA_002007295.1 Candidatus Epulonipiscioides saccharophilum
GCAAAATGGAATAAGTACATTGCTATTGTGGCTCCATCATTTATTTTTAGCTTAGCTCACATTTTTAGCATGAATGAGATAACATTTAGTAGCGTTTTATTACTTATCTCGGCAGGTACGCTAGTTGGAATAATGTTTTCAGTAGTAGCTTATAAAAATAATTCTATTTGGGGCAGTGTATTAATGCATACATTATGGAATACTATTATGATAAGTAATATAATACATATTTTTAATGGAGAGGTATTATCAGAACATTCTATATTTTCAATTTTACTAAAAACAGACAATCTCTTACTTACTGGAGGTAATTTTGGGATAGAATCTTCTATTTTTGCAATTTTAGGATATGTTATTATAATATTAATTATAGTTAGAAAGCCAATTAATATTAATCTCTATAAAAAAAGATAATTGTATTTATAGGTTATTTTATGGTATGTGAAATTATTTTTATCATCTTGTGTAGAAAAATTAAAATCTAGTGCGAAAAGTATGATACCAGGCATTTCAAGAGATGATATTTTGAATATCTATTTTCCTCTACTGCCAATCACAGAACAAAAACGCATAGTAACTAAAATTGAACAACTACTTGCATTAACCGAACAGTTATAAGATAATAAAAAAGGCACACTATCCACTTCGATAGATTGTGCTTTTTTTTTACTTAGTTTGGATTATGCTCACAATGTGGGTATCGGAGCTTTTTCATCATATAATATTCGTTATAGTAGATTTAATCAATTTTTAGAGAATGAAATTCTGTACCATAGATTTCAAATCCCATTGAGATATACAAAGAGATAGCAGGGTATTGAATTGAGACAACGGATAATTCGACTTGTTCTATCATTTGAATATCGGCTGCTTTTTGCAACACAGTGGATAATAATTGTTTACCTATTCCCATACGTCTATAGTTTAGATCGACATAAAAACTGGTGATAGTAGATCGATGAGATGTTTTTAATCGAGTATTTTTGGATAGACAAATAAGGCCAATAATTTCATTATTTTCGAAAGCGCCGAAAAAATAATTATTTTCGTCTTTTAATCTATTAGAATATGTTAGGGTATCATAATTTTGTTCTTCTTCATAGGAGGCACCAAAAGCTTCGGGATTATTTTTAAGGGCTTTGTACCTAATATTTTTGAGGATATCGCCATCGTTGAAAGATAGGGATCTAATAAACATATATATTTCTCCTTTATGTTAGAGTATCCATTTTAATAAGTTATGCGGTAGTTTTAAATTTAGGATTAAGAGCATATTAGAATTTATTGTTTTATTCAATTTTCGTGCGAATGGTAAATTTTGATCGTTGAAAGATAGGTATCTTATAAACATATATATACTTGGTATTTTAAGGTTTAAATTATGTTAGAGCATCCGTTTTTATAAGTTGTGCGGTAGTTTTAATGTTAGGATTAAGAGCATATTAGAATTTATTGTTTTATTCAATTTCAGTACAAATGGTAAAAGAATCGGGTAGGTTAAATATATCTTTTTTTAGGAATAGAGGATAAAATATTGAAATAAGAAAGGAGCCAGAAATATTTCTACAGAAGCATAAAAAAAGATTTCGGAGTTAACCGGAATCTAAAATTGTACATTGATATAGTTTGAATGTAAACGTTTCAATTGAGCCTATACTTCCCCTACATGAATATATAATATTTTTGAAAAAATTTTACTATAATTTCCTGAAATTGTCAACGTTTTTTTTAAATTTATTTAAGAAAGGGGCCAGAAATATTTTTATAGAAGCAAAAAAGATTCCGGCGTTAATCGGAATCTAAAATTGTACATTGATACAATTTAAAATGTAAACGTTTCAATTGAGCCTATACTTCCCCTACATGAATATATAATATTTTTGAAAAAATCTTACTATAATTTCCTGAAATTGTCAACGTTTTTTTTAAAATTTATTTTATTTTAAAGTATACTTTTTATAATTTTCGTGTTATACTGATGACGAATATCATAAAGATAACAAGATAAGAGTTACATAAGTTTAATAAAATTTTAATTAAAACTAACCAAGGGGGATTTTATCATGAAAAAATTACTAACAGCAAGCTTGATAACAACCATGGCTATCGGACTATTTACCGGATGTTCAACTGGGGAAGAGAATCCAAATGAAGGCGGATTAAAAGTAGGGGTATTTTATTATAATTTTTCCGACATTTACATATCTACAGTTCGCTCTAACATGGATGATATGCTCAACGACTTAGGCATGGATTTCCAAAACTATGATGCCGCCGGCAACCAGGCTACACAAATGGATCAAATCAACACAGCCATAGCAAATCAGGTCGATCTCTTAATAGTAAATTCTGTAGAAATATCTTCTATGGACATCGCCGACGTAGCGAAGGCGGCGAATTTACCGATAATATTCTTTAACCGTGAGGTAACAGACGATGTAATTTTGAGCTACGATAATTCCGCATATATCGGAACAAGCTCCTCTGAAGCGGGCCAATTACAAGGGGCTATGATCGGCCAATATTTAGTTGACAACTTCGATTCTGTCGACCTGAACAAGGACGGAAAAATTTCTTACGTTTTATTTAAAGGCCAAGAAGGTAATGTCGAGGCAGATGGTCGAACAAAATATTCAGTAGAAGATTCAAATGTTATTTTAAAAGCAGCCGGACTACCAGAATTAGAATTTTACGATGTTAAAAATAGTTCTAAATATTTAGTAGATCAAGGTGGAAACTGGTCCGCTCAGGCAGCGACAGATTATATGAACGTAATTTTGGCAGAATATTCGGAAGCCAATAATAACATGATAGAACTAGTTATAGCTAACAACGACGGTATGGCCGAAGGAGCGATCTCATCATTGCAAAATGTCGGTTTTAATACTGGTTCTGGAAAAACTATTCCGGTTTACGGTGTCGACGCAACTGATTCAGCCAAACAACTTATTAAAGAAGGAAAAATGACGGGAACGGTTATGCAAGACGCCCAAGCCATGGCCAGTGCGGTTGTTTTATTAGCGGAAAACATAAAAAATGGCGAAGATTTAATGGCTAATACAGACAGCTATAATGTGGATGAAACCGTAGATAAAATTCGCGTTCCTTATAGTATATATTCAGGAAATTAAAACTTATCCAAAGTACACATCAAAGAATAAAATTTCAATTGGAGGGTTATAACTTATCCAAGGTACACACCCATAACCAAGAACTTAAGAATCTTTTGGCGAAGCTTCACCAAAAGTTAATTTTCTTAAGTTCCCATGTATGGGATAGGGTGGAGCCATTATAGAGAGAGTATCTTCTATATAAAGGATAGGGGCAAGAAAAGGAGACAAAGAACTGAAGCGAAGTAAACACAACTTGTAGAACCCCTCAGTCAGCTACGCTGACAGCTCCCCTAAAAGGGGAGCAGGGCCACTTCCCTGCAATGTTGTGAAGACCGGAGGGGATACCGCTTCCTCGTAATTTTGTGACTAAGATTCTTAAGTTCTCGCCTATGGTTACATACCAGAGAATAAAATTTCAATTGGAGGGTTATAACTTATCCAAGGTACACACCTAAGAATAAAATTTCAATTGGAGGATTATAACTTATCCAAAGTACATACAAAAGATAAAATTTCAATTGGAGGGTTATAACTTATCCAAGGTACACACCTAAGAATAAAATTTCAATTGGAGTGTTATAACTTATCCAAAGTAAATACAAAAGAGAATAAACTAAATTTAAATTGGAGTGATTACGTGAGCAATATATTATTACAAATGGAAAATATGACTAAGCAATTTCCGGGCGTTAAGGCGCTAAATAATGTTTCGTTGTCCGTAAAATCCGGTACGGTACACGCTTTAATGGGTGAAAATGGGGCCGGCAAATCTACGTTGATGAAATGCTTATTTGGTATTTATCGTCACGATCAAGGAAAAATAATTTTGGATGGCCAGGAAATCAATTTTAAAAATTCTAAAGAAGCTTTAGAAAACGGTGTGGCCATGGTTCATCAAGAATTAAATCAAGCTCTCTCTCGAAGCGTAATGGATAATTTGTGGATCGGCAGATATCCAACTTACAAAGGTTTAATGGTTAATCAAAAAGAAATGTATCAAAAATCTAAAGAATTGTTTGATCTAATAGGAGTTGATATAGATCCTAAAAGAATTATGTCTACAATGCCAGTATCTCAGAGACAGATGGTGGAAATCGCCAAAGCTGTGTCTTATAACTCAAAAATAATTGTATTTGATGAGCCGACGTCTTCTTTGACTGAAAAAGAGGTTGAGCGATTATTTAAAATAATAAATATGTTAAAAGAAAAAGGGTGCGGTATTATTTACATAAGCCACAAGATGGAAGAGATATTAAAAATTAGTGATGAGATTACAATTATGAGAGACGGAGGTTGGGTTAGCACAAAAAGTTCTCAAGATATTACTATGGATGAAATTATAAAATTAATGGTCGGCCGAGAGTTGACGAACAGATTTCCTGAAAAAACAAATATACCGAGTGACGTAATTTTAGAAGTATCGAACATGTCTGGCAAATACACAAAATTAATAGATGCTACTTTCAATTTACGCAAAGGTGAAATTCTTGGCATATCCGGATTAGATGGTTCTGGCAGAACAGAATTGGTTGAAAATTTATTTGGTTATATGACAAAATCTACTGGTAGCATAAAATTAAAGGGAGAAGAGATTTTTAATAAAACCCCAAAGGAAGCCATTAAAAATGGTTTTGCATTGATTACCGAAGAAAGGCGTGCTACCGGTATATTTGGAATTTTAAGTATCCGTGAAAATACGGTCATATCAAACTTAAAAAAATACAAGAAAGCTAAGATTTCTTTGGATAACAAAAAAATGAAAGCTGATACAGATTGGGCCATCAAGGCCATGAAAATTAAAACACCGAACCAACAAACAAAGATAAAAACTTTATCTGGGGGAAATCAGCAGAAGGTAATATTGGGTAGATGGTTATTAACGAAGCCGGATGTACTGTTGTTAGATGAACCAACCAGGGGGATAGATGTTGGGGCGAAGTTTGAAATATATCAGTTAATTATGGAATTGGCGAAAGAAGGAAAAGGAGTAATAATGATATCCTCTGAAATGCCAGAATTGCTAGGTGTTTGTGACAGGATTTTAGTCATGTCTGGTGGCCGTGTAGCGGGCGAAGTAAATGCCAAAACAACTACACAAGAAGAAATCCTTACATTAGCGAGCAAATATGTATAAAAAGGAGATACTGAAATGAAAATTGAAACCAAAAAAGGAGTAACGCCAGAAATAAAAAAAATATCTATAAACCAAGTAATCGATTTTTTGCTGAACAATGCTCTATTCATCCTAATGGGAATAGCAATCATCTACATAGCAATATCAAACGAAAATTTTCTAAAATGGCCTTCTATAATTAATATAGTATCTCAAACTGCAGCGTACCTTCCGGCGGCCCTAGGAATCGCTGGGTGCATAGTTTTGGCCGGAACGGATTTGTCGGCTGGCCGAATGGTCGGCCTGTCCGCTTGTATTTCCGCATCACTTCTTCAAGCAGTAAATTCAGGGAATAAAATGTGGCCCCAAATCGGTACACTACCTATTTGGCTTGTAATAATAATTGTTATGCTAGTTTGCGCTATTATCGGTAGTTTTAATGGATTTTTTATAGCCAAATTTAAAGTCCATCCATTTATCGTAACACTTGGTACGCAGTTGATTTTATATTCTGTTTTGTTACTTTATGTCCAACAAGGGACTAACAGAGGAATGGCAATTTCAAATTTAGATAAAGGATATGCGACATTTGTAAAAGGAAGTTTGCCCTTTATGAAAATTGCAAATGTGCCTATACCAAACTATGTCATTTTCGCCTTAATAATAACTGCTATAATATGGTTTATATGGAATAAAACCACGTTTGGTAAAAACATGTTCGCCCTAGGTTCGAATGAAGAGGCAGCAAAAGTATCCGGAGTAAATGTATTTAGAACGACCATTTTAGTGTTCGCATTAGCCGGAGCTATGTATGGTTTCACTGGATTTATAGAAGGCGCTCGAATCGGTTCTAATACAGCAAACACAGGATTGAACTATGAATTAGATGCAATAGCGGCCTGTGTAATTGGTGGAGTATCTTTTGTTGGAGGTATAGGAAAGATCAGAGGAGTAATAATTGGCGTTTTAATGTTAAGATTGATATTTATTGGTCTTCAAATGATGAGTGTTGATCAAAATCTTCAATATTTAATAAAAGGAGGTATTATTTTATTTGCGTGCGCTTTAGATATGAGAAAATATCTTGTTAAAAAATAAAAAGGAATATATTAAATGAGTCATTTAACCCATTAGCAAAATGGGTTTTTTTACTATTATCTAATAATTAGTTCTTTTTTTATTGAATTAATATACTAATAATAAGTTTAATAATCTATATTATAGAATAGAGGAGAATAAGATATGCAACCAAATAATTTAATACAAAATAATGATTACAAAATTAATAAAAATACAGGAAGTATTGCTCAATACAAAGGGCATGTAAAAAATTTAATTATTCCGTCTGAAATAGAGGGTATAACAATTAAAGGAATTGATGAATATGCATTTTGTAATTGTTCTAATTTAGAAAAAATAACGGTACCTAATAGTGTTACTAATATTTCTCGGGAAGCTTTTTGCGGATGCTATAATTTAAAAGAAGTGGTTTTATCGGATAATGTTGAATCACTGAATGCAGTATTTACTAATTGTGCTTCTTTAGAACGTGTAGTTATACCTAATAGTGTAGTTTCAATGGATAGTGCATTTAGGGAATGTTCTAATTTACAAGAAATAGTTGTTCCAAACAGTGTGATGTCTATGGGAAATTTTGCATTTGCAAACTGTGTTAAATTAAGACATATTACTTTGTCAAATAATATAACTTCTATAGGAGATAAGACATTTGTTAATTGCAGTAGTTTAAGGGAAATTCATCTACCAGATAATATTACATTGATTAGTGATGAAACATTTGATTCATGTTCAAGTCTAGAAAGATTAATATTGCCAGATAGTATTATATCTATTGGGGAAAATGCGTTTGCAAATTGTTCGAATTTAAAAGAATTGATAATTTCAAATAGTGTTACATTTATAGATGCTGGAGCATTCAGTAATTGTTTTAAATTAAAGGAATTATATTTACCAGAAAGCGTAAAATCAATTGGTGGATTTACATTTTCACATTGTAGTAATTTAAGAAAGGTAAAAATGTCGTCCAAAATAAAAAATATTGCTAATGGTGTATTTTACGGATGTACTAATTTAAGAGAGATTGTGTTACCAGAGGGAGCTATATCTATAGGAGAGGTTACATTTGCGAATTGTTTAAAATTAAGAGAGATTACTTTACCAAATGGGATTATTTCTATTGCTGGCGGAGCTTTTGCAAATTGCGCTAAATTAAAAGAGATTACTTTACCAGCTATGATAAAATCCATTAGTAAAGATATATTTTTCATGTGTTCTGAATTAGAAAGAATTAATTATTATGGAAGTAAAAAAGAATGGGATGATTTTGAGATAAGCATTCCTGAATATACTAAAGTTATTTGCCAAGGTTAAAATTAAAGAAGGACTGCTATTATTAGTAGTTCTTTTTTTGTACATTTTAAATTGAATAACATCCGAAAATAATGTCAAGACTCTGTATAGCTAATAATTTTCAAAAAAATTTACGAACAGTTGAATAAAGTCCGAAAATAATGTCAAGACTCTGTATAGCTAATAATTTTCAAAAAAA
>LNZM01000132.1 GCA_002007295.1 Candidatus Epulonipiscioides saccharophilum
GGAAATTTTATTTACAAATCCGACTAAAGTTTTTTTAACGCCAATTTCAATAAAAGTATCGAAACCATCTTGGATTAATCTATTAATGCTCTCTCTAAACCTTACGCCAGTCGTAACTTGTTCTGGCAAAAATTTTATGGCCTGAGCCTTATCCATGTAATCAGCGCTAACATTACTCACGATCATGATGGCTGGTTCGTTAAAAGTAAATTTCTCTAATTCCAGTTTAAGTTTTTCTTTGGCCATTTCCATTAGGCTGCTGTGAAAAGCACCGCTAACTTTAAGAGGTAATACTCGTTTGGCTCCCTTTTCTTTTAATTTAACAGAAGCATCGGCCACACTTTGTTCGGGTCCAGAAATTACAACTTGACCCGGACAGTTGTCGTTAGCTACGGTCACATCCTTAAAATCTAAGCAAACTTCGTAAACTTCTTCGGGTGACAAACCGATAACAGCGCTCATGGCCCCTTTTGTCATTTGCGCTGCTTCATCCATATATTTGGCTCTAGAATCGACTAGTTTTAAGCCATCTTCAAAACTCAAAATACCACTGGCTACTAAGGCAACAATTTCGCCTAAACTAAATCCTGCGAACGCCTCCGCTTCTAACCCTTTATCCTTGGCTACATAATAAGCCGCCATTATTGTCGTAAACAAAGCCGCCTGAGTATATCTCGTTTGGTTTATTAAATTATCTTTGTCTGTAAAACAAATTTCTTTTACGTCCCAATCCAAAATTTCGTTCGCTTTATCAAAAATTTCTCGAGCCTTAGCAAAATTATCGTATAGATCTTTACCCATTCCTGGATATTGTACTCCTTGGCCCGAAAATAAAAAAGCTTTCTTCACGTTTATTCACCTTCTTTAATTAATATATAGGGTTAAAAATCAAAATCTATCATATCTTTGCCTTTATTTATTAAAGTAATTAATATATAGGGTTAAACATCAAAATCTATCATATCTTTGCTTTTATTTATTAAAGTTTTTAACTCGGATAAATAATCATTAATAATCTCTTGGGCAGTTTGTTCTTTAGTGATCATACCGGCTATTTGGCCAGACATAATGCTACCGTTAATCACGTCGCCTTCGACAGCCGCTGCTCTCAGTGCCCCGGATCCTTTTTTCTCTAATTCTAACAAATCGACACCGGCTTTTTCGAGCTTTAAAAATTCTCGAGTCATTTTATTCTTCAGACCCCTAACAGGATGGCCAGTACTTCGCCCTGTTGCTACAGCATCCGTGTCGCCGGCTTTTATTATCTTATCTTTATAATTTTGGTGAACGTTGCATTCTTTTGCTACTAAAAATCTTGTCGCCACTTGAATGCCGACAGCACCTAGCATCAATGCGGCTGCAAATCCTCGGCCATCTCCTATGCCACCCGCAGCGATTACGGGTATTTTCACTGCATCCACAACTTGTGGTACTAAGACCATTGTCGTTAGTTCTCCTATATGCCCGCCAGCTTCCGTACCCTCAACCACAATAGCGTCTGCGCCGAGTTTTTCCATTCTCTTAGCAAGAGCTACCGATGGAACTAACGGAATTACTTTCATTCCACTCTCTTGCCAATCTTTTAAGTATTTAGCAGGACTTCCTGCACCTGTTGTTACAATTTTTACTTTTTCTTCTAACACCACCTTTGCTACTTCGTCCGCATAAGGACTAAGCAGCATGATGTTCACTCCAAATGGCTTGTCCGTTAACGTTTTACATTTTTGAATTTCTGATCTTAACCAATCTCCCGGTGCATTCCCTGCTGCGATTATTCCTAATCCGCCTGCGTTAGAAACTGCAGCGGCGAGGTCTGCGTCCGCAATCCACGCCATCGCACCTTGGAAGATCGGATATTTTATATTTAGCATTTCGCAAATACTATTCACTATCCTGACCTCCAACTAAATTTGTATATTTATTATCCTACTTTTGTTTAACTTCATACCTTGGAAGATTGGATATTTTATATTTAACATTTCGCCAATTTATTCACATCCTGGCTTCCAACTAAATTTATCCTATTTTTGTCTAACTTCATACCTTGGAAGATCGGATATTTTATATTTAGCATTTTGCCAATTTATTCACATCCTAGATTCCAACTAAATTTATCCTACTTTTGTCTAACTTCATACCTTGGAAGATCGGATATTTTATATTTAGCATTTTGCCAATTTATTCACATCCTAGATTCCAACTAAATTTATCCTACTTTTGTCTAACTTCACACATTGGAAGATCGGATATTTTATATTTAGCATTTCGCCAATATTATTCACATCCTGGCTTCCAACTTTACTTTATCTAACTTCGCACATTGGAAGATCGGATATTTTATATTTAGCATTTCACCAATATTATTCGTATCCTGGCTTCCAACTAAATTTTTATATTTACTTTCTACTTTTGTCTATCTTCT
Source organism: Candidatus Epulonipiscioides saccharophilum (assembly GCA_002007295.1). Classification (GTDB taxonomy): domain Bacteria; phylum Bacillota; class Clostridia; order Lachnospirales; family Cellulosilyticaceae; genus Epulonipiscioides; species Epulonipiscioides saccharophilum. The sequence continues at coordinate 2,423 of LNZM01000132.1, forward strand.
ATAAATTTTACAACGTCTGCTATTGTTTTTAAGTGTTCTTCGTCTTCGCTTTCAACTGTAACCTCAAATTCTTCTTCTATGCTCATAACAATATCTACGATGTCCAAAGAATCGGCTTCTAAATCGTCTTTTAAACTTGATTCTAATTTTATTTCGTCTGGCTCAATACCTAATTTGTCTGCTACGATTTCTTTTAATTTATCAAATACCATTTTAAAATTCCTCCTAAGAATTAACGTTTTTAATTTTAATGTGTTGAATTATTCTTGCTTTTTTGCAAGTACCTGTCCTGAAGGATAGGTACTTGTTACATTTTAGCATATTTATATTTCTAGTTTGATTACCGCTTATTGACAATTTAGTTATTAATTACTAACCATATAAAGTTTTTCGTCAAAGAGTATCAAAGTTAAACTACTCTAGTGCATAAATAATGCTAGACTTTTACCAATATAGTATTATTTTTTGCCTTAAAGTTACCATTCAAACAAAATGCTACCCCAAGTCAAGCCACCACCAAAGCCAACCAAAACTATCTTTTCACCTGGTTTAAATTCGGATTTGGCCTCATCCAATGCTATCGGAATGCTAGCGGCCGAAGTGTTTCCATAAGAATCAAGATTTTTGAAAAATTTTGATTGATCTATATCGATTTTTTTGGCTGCCATATCCATGATTCTTTCATTAGCTTGATGCAAAATCACGTGATCTATTTCGGATACATCCATATTGGCTTTCTCTAGAACTTTTTCTATACATAATGGGGCAACGGAAATAGCAAATTTATAGACTTCTCGTCCATCCATCTTTATATAGAAATCTGTGTCATTCTCATTGGTGGTCTGTAAAAAGCAATTGCTTAAAGGGATACCATTTAAGGATAACGCCTTGACATTACCTTCACTTTGAGTATAAACACCCAATATTTTATTCTCTTCTGATTCTTGATATATGGCTGCACCTGCGCCGTCACCGAACAAGACACAAGTATTTCTATCTTTCCAATCTACGATTTTACTTAGAACTTCTGCTCCTATTACCAACACGGTTTTAGCATCTTCACACCTTATAGCGTTTATCGCTATCTTAGATCCATAAATAAATCCACTACATGCTGCGCTTATATCGAAGGCCGTGGCGTTTACTGCACCTAATGCGCTTTGAATCATGCAGGCCGCACTCGGCATTAATAAATCCGGTGTTAGCGTTCCAACAACTATCATATCAATTTCTAACACAGATATTTTGGCTTCTTCAATAGCTTTTTTGGCCGCCTCCACAGCTAACTGAGTAGTAGATACTCCGTCAGAAATATAGCGAGATTTTATACCTGTCCTACTTGTTATCCATTCATCTGATGTGTCCACTAATTTTGCTAATTCATCATTTGTAAGAGTTTTGTTTGGCCTAGCACTGCCAGTGCCAATTATCTTTACCCCCCTCATACATAAAACACCCTTTCATAAAAATCTACCTATAGAAAATTTCAAAATTTACAACTTTCTATGGCGAGTTACCCCACGTATAAATGCGGGACTTGTATCTAATCTACATGTAGTAAAATCAACTTTTATTAAAGCCTCCTACCTTCAACGATTGATACCATAGGCTTACTGACGAAATCTCTACAGAAAAACATATAGTTAAACTGCATTATTATGGTACTAACTAAATTGTTTTAGATAATTTAGCTTCTCTTCCCATTTGTTCTAAATTTCTTTATCTGCAAAATTGACAAGTGCCTTTGCTACATTATGATTTACATTTGTAACGAAACTATTTTCTTGTCCAGATACTTATATCATAAAAAAAAAAGTAATGCAAGGAGTTTGGGCAATTCCTTCCTATGCCTAAAGGCTAGAGCATCCTTGCCGAAGCTTGGTGAGTATAACTTGACCTAATTGTCGTGTCAAGATTCTAATTAGAATTTCCTTAAATTAGATAATTCAATTATAGTATTAGCGATTTTTTCAGAATTAAACCCTAATTCATCAACTTCTATAAAAATCGGATTGGATTGATGATTAAACCATGTAATCTGCCGTTTTGCAAACCTTCTAGTATTCCGCTTAAGAATATCTATAACCTCATCTTTGGAAAGTTGGCCTTTAAAGAATGGAAATAGCTCTTTGTAGCCAATGCCCTGAAGAGCAGCTAAGTTTTCATCCAGCCCTCTATTGAACAGCTTCTCAACTTCATGAAACAGGCCGTTATCAACCATTAGGTCTACACGTCGATTGATGCGGGAATAAAGAGTATCACGGCTCATATTAAGGGCGAAAAAGGTATAATCGTAAGGAGAAATATTATCGAACCTTTTATATTTTTCTTCCTTGTTATGCTTCGAGATTGGAAAGCCGTTTTGGCTAAAAAATTCTAATGCTCTGATAACTCGTTTCACATTATTCGGATGAATCGTACTCGCACTTTCCGGATCTACATCTTGCAGTTTGGCGAACAATTGTTCTTTGCCATAGTCATAATAAAATGCTGTAAACTCAGCCTTGTAATCCGTGGTAATCTGCTCGTCGAAGTTAGTATCAAAAAGGACAGCGTTAATATAAAAACCAGTTCCACCAACCAAAATAGGGATTTTTCCCCTAGCCGAAATGTCAGATATAAGATCTTTTACAGTACTTTTAAACCATGCTACGGAACAATTCTCGGTCGGATCTAAAACATCTATCATATAGTGTTTGATCCCATCCATTTCTTGCTCATTCGCTTTGGCTGTTCCTATATCCAAACCTTTGTAGACCTGCATAGAATCCATAGATATGATTTCAGCATTTATTTTATGCGCCAATTTCACGCTTACTTCTGTTTTTCCTGTTGCGGTTGGTCCTGCTATTAATATAATCTTCATAGATAAACTCTCTTTTCTTTCATTATGCATTATTTATTTATTAATCTATCATTTTTATTCTTTTCGTGCAATCATTTTCTAATGTATTAAATATGGTAAATTTACACACACTTGTAATAGGAGAGAAAGTATTGGCAAAAAATTTTATGGCCAAAAATGTTTAAAAACATTAAAAAATGACCATACTCTAAAAGTCTATTAATTTTCTCTAGGATAATGATGACAAAATTTTTAATACAGAGAGGGGCCATACATATGTGTGGAATTTGTGGCTTTGTAGATAACAACTTTTTAGAAAGACAAGAAACTTTATCGAATATGATGGACAAAATAATCCATCGTGGACCGGATAGCAGTGGAGAATATATAGATGAAACAGCCTGTTTAGGATTTAGAAGGCTTAGTATAATAGACTTAGTGGATGGATCCCAACCGCTATATAATGAAAACAAAAGGTATGTATTAACATTTAATGGAGAGATTTACAACTATAAAAGTATACGAGCCAAGCTAATAGAAAAAGGACATCAATTTACAACCCATACCGATTCGGAAGTCTTAATACATGGCTACGAAGAGTATGGCACAAATCTATTATCTTATTTAAGAGGAATGTTTACATTCGTAATATGGGACAATGAAGAAAAAGTACTATTTGGAGCAAGAGATTTTTTTGGAATCAAACCATTTTACTACTATAAAAATGATGATATCTTCGTGTACGGTTCGGAAATAAAGTCTATATTAGAATATCCGAAGGTGCCAAAAATATTGAATGAGAATACACTAGAACAATATTTAACATTTCAGTATTCACCACCCAACAACACATTTTTTAAAGGGGTAAAAAAGCTACCACCAGGCCACTTCTTTATACTCAAGAATAACAAGTTAACAATAACAAAATATTGGGAGCCGGTATTCAATGAGAAAGAAGGCGAACTAGCGGACTTTGTAAATCAGATCGACGAAACCATGAAAGGATCAATAGCTGCACACAAAATAAGCGACGTAGAAGTCGGTTGCTTTTTGTCTAGCGGAGTAGATTCCAGTTATGTAGCCACTTGTTTCAATGGTGATAAGACATTCACGGTCGGATTTGACTATGACAAATACAATGAAATATCATACGCTCAAGAGTTATCTAAAAAAATAGGTATTGAAAATTTTAGCAAGGTAATAAGCAAAGATGAATATTGGGATGCTTTACCCAAGATTCAGTATTTTATGGATGAGCCATTGGCCGATCCATCATGTGTAGCGCTGTATTTTGTGAGTAAATTAGCCAGTGACCATGTAAAGGTTGTTCTATCCGGTGAAGGTGCGGACGAATTGTTTGGTGGCTACAATATATATAAAGAGCCCGTGGATAATGCTGCCTACCACAAGTTACCCTTGACTTTAAGGTTAGCCTTAGCCAAGCTAGCGACATCGATACCGTTTTCATTTAAGGGCAAAAACTTTTTAATTCGTGGAGCCAAAACAATAGAAGAGAGATTTATTGGTAACGCCTTTATTTTTTCAGAAGAAGAGCGAAAAGAGTTGTTAGCCGTAGAAACCCTGGCTAGATCACCGTTTGAGTTTGTAAAGCCATTTTACAACAAAGTAGCCAATAAAGACGACACAACCAAGATGCAGTATTTAGATATGCACATGTGGCTCGTTGGCGATATCCTACTGAAAGCTGATAAAATGAGCATGGCCCATTCCTTAGAGTTAAGAGTACCTTTCCTAGATAGAGAAGTCATGAATATAGCTACAAAAATACCTCTCAAATATAAGGTAACTAAAGAAACAACAAAATATGCAATGAGATTAGCAGCCAAGAAAAACATGCCAGAAGAAACTGCTAAGAAGAAAAAGTTAGGATTTCCGGTTCCGATCCGAGTTTGGCTCAGAGAAGACAAGTATGCTAACATCGTTAAAAATGAATTTAAGAGCGAAAACAGTAAATTATTTTTCAAAGAGGAGCCGTTATTAAAATTAATCGATGACCATTTTAGTGGTCGCAAAGATAACAGTCGCAAAATTTGGACAGTATTTACGTTTTTGATATGGTATAAAGAATATTTTAACTAATCTTTAGCATACAATGATCAGTCACAAAATTTGGACAGTATTTACGTTTTTGATATGGTATAAAGAATATTTTAACTAATATTTAGCATAAGGAGAATGAAGAAATATGTATGATTTAGAATCAATAGTAGACAGAAGCAACACAGCCGCCGCAAAGGTTGATGGAGCAATAATCGACGAAATATTAAACCTAAATTGTTTTGATGATACGATCTACATGTGGGTGGCGGACATGGACTTCGCCTGTTCTCCCGCAATAATAAAGGCTCTTCACGATAGAGTAGCAAAGGGCATTTTCGGATACACCGTGCAAACACCAGAATATAAGCAAAGCATAATAAACTGGTATAATCGCCGTCATAACATGAAGATACAAGAAGACTGGATTAAATATCATCCAGGAACAGTTTCCGCCATAAGAAGTTCTATATTAGCATTTACGGATAAAGGAAACGGAATAATTATTCAACCGCCAGTGTACTACCCATTCGAACAGAAAATTGCTGAAACTGATCGTCGGGTCATCCGAAATGAGCTTGTCCGAGATGAAAATAATATCTATTCGATAGACTTTGAAGACTTCGAAGAAAAGTGTAAAGATCCTAATAATAAAATGTTTATTTACTGCAATCCTCACAATCCTATCGGCCAGATTTGGCCTGCTACAGATACTCAGCGTTTGTTGGATATTTGTAACAAATATGATGTTCTGTTTTTCGCCGATGAAATCCATTGTGATTTAATTCGTGCCGAAGAAAAGTTCGTATCATCATTAAATTTAAATTACGGCCTTAAGTTTATTTTAGCTACAGCTGTTAACAAAACATTCAATGTAGCCGGTATTCAAATTACTAATCTTATTATTCCAGACCGTTATATGTATGACAGATTTTCTAACTCTACCGGTAAGATGGATATATCATCGTTTGCTTTGACCACAACCATAGCCGCTTACAATGAATCCGAAGACTGGGCGATAGCTATAAACGCTGTCTTGGATGAAAATTTAGACTATATGGATGCTTTTATTAAAGAAAAATTGCCTAGGATTAAGTTTGTAAAACCTCAAGGAACTTATTTGACTTGGTTAGACTTTAGTGACTATACACCATCTGGTCAGGATCTACTTGAAAAAATTGCAGATGAAGCTCACTTAATATTAGAAAGTGGCCTAATGTTCGGTCAAAGTGGTAAAGATTTTATTCGGATGAATATTGCTTGTCCAACCAAAGTGCTGATAGAAGCATTAGATCGATTGTACAAGGTCTTTGGCTAAATAAGATTAATAACTAAAACTAGAAGACCTTAGCCTCCCTCTCCGAGGGAGGTGTCACGAAGTGACGAAGGGAGTTAACTGACGGAGACATTTGAGAATTATTCATTTTTTGCGTATTTTTTTGTATATACCCCGAAAATTTTGCTATTAACTCTGCATTTCATGCAATACATATATTTTTAACTTTCATTTTTCGAATGATTAGCGAAAATAATTTTCCAGTTTTAGAACTTTTTCTTTTAGATATGTACTATTTAAAGCCGAATTACCTTATTTAGATAAATAATTTACACTTCATTTCTTAATATTTAACTTTAATTTGCAAGTTTATCGTTCGGATATATTCATTTTTGGCATAATTTTTTGTATATACCCCGGGATTTTTGCTATAACACTCACTAAAGTTGCATTATTTTATATTTTATCATTCATTAACCTCTCAATTTGCTTTCGAAACATTGCAACGAAGCGATGCACTTGATCTTTGCACTTGACCTTCTCAATCGAAATTAACGGATGGAATTGGCAGAATCATCACCATTTTACCTTTAGTTGATACCCTCTAACCTCTCAGTCAGCTACGCTGACAGCTCTCCTAGAAGGAGAGCCTAAGTGCAACAATTAAGATCTAAACGCACGCTTTCTATCTTGCTCCGTTAAATGTCGTTTTCTTAGTCTTATTCTTTCCGGAGTTATTTCCACTAATTCATCCTGTTCAATAAATTCTAAAGCTTCTTCTAAAGAGAATACTCTCGGTGGAGTTAGCTTTACAGAATCGTCCGAACCGGAAGCACGTGTATTGGTTAGCTTCTTGGTTTTACATGGATTCACTGTCATATCTTCTCTTCTGGCATTGGCTCCTATGATCATTCCTTCGTAAACGTTAACAGCCGGCTCTACAAACAAAGTACCTCTGGACTCCAAGCTATTTAGAGCATAAGCAACGGTTACACCCTGCTCGCCGGCTATCAATGCTCCGTTCTGTCTCTTTGGTAGTTCGCCAACAAACGGTGTATAACCTTCTACTCGTCTTACAAGAGTAGCTTCACCTCTGGAATCGGTTATTAATTCACTTCTAAATCCTAGCAAAGCTCTAGTTGGACACAAATACTCTATCTTCATATATCCGTTGTCCGGTTCCATCGATTGCATTTCGGCCTTTCTCATGTTTAGCTTATTAATAACTGTACCTGCGTACATTTCCGGCAAAGTTATTATAACTCTTTCTACAGGTTCTAATAATCGTCCACCGACATCTTTTCTCATGATAACCTGTGGTTTTGAAACACCTAGTTCGTATCCTTCACGTCTCATATTTTCTATTAATATTGATAAGTGCAACTCACCACGGCCGGATACTGTGTAGCCATCAGTAGTTTCCATAGGAGTTACTTTAAGGCCGACATTAACTTCTAATTCTTTTTCTAATCTTTCTTTAATATGCCTTGTAGTAACAAACTTACCACTTAGGCCTGCAAAAGGTGAATCGTTTACTAAAAAGTTCATAGTTAATGTTGGCTCTTCTATATGAATAGGTTCCATAGGAGTTACTTTTCCGATTTCCCCAATTGTTTCTCCTATTGATATATCGGCTATCCCAGATATAACGGCGATATCGCCGCTGGTCACAGCAGTTTGAGGTACTTGCTTTAGGCCTTCATAAGACATAAGTCTGCTAACTTTTCCCATTCGTAAATTACCTTTGTTATCTGCTATTTGAATTTGCATACCTTCTCTTATTATACCTTTGTACACTCGGCCTATACCTAAACGGCCGATGTAATCATCGTATGCTAAAGCACTGATTTGCATTTGTAAGGGCGACTCATCATATTTTTTATATTCTCCAACTTGCTTTACTATAGTTTCTAGTAGTGGCTCAATATTATTTGAGACTTCATCCAGTTCATACTGAACTATACCTTCTCTGCTGATACCATATAATATTGGAAAATCGCATTGCTCATCTGTAGCGTTTAATTCTACAAACAAATCAAAGGTCATATCGACTACTTCTTCCGCCCTATTGTTCGGCTTATCTATTTTATTTATAACTAATATTGGTTTCAGCCCTAATTCCAATGACTTCTGTAATACAAATCTGGTTTGAGGCATTGGGCCTTCGACACAGTCCACTAATAATATAACGGTGTCGACTGTTTTTATTACTCTTTCTACTTCAGATGAGAAGTCACTGTGCCCGGGCGTATCCACTATATTAATTTTATAATCTTTATATCTTATTGAGCAGTTTTTGGAATAAATCGTGATTCCTCTTTCTCTTTCTATCGAATTATTATCCATTACACAATCTACTACTGTCTCATTGTCCCGAAAGACTCCACTCTGAGTTAAAAATGCGTCTACGAGAGTTGATTTCCCAGCGTCTACATGTGCGATTACTGCTATATTTATGATTTTCATTCCAATATCCCCTTTTTCTGTGTTGTACCGTCTAAAATCGTACAATCCAACATTATAGCTCTTTTTTTATCTATTTGCAAGCATTTTTGTAAATTTTCTTTCATTCCCATTTATTTCAAACTTATATACCATTTTATATTTGGATTTGCAAAGCCTCCCTCGGGGAGGGAGAAAGCATACCTCCAAATTTGCTCTAATTACCCTTTATTTTAAACTCATCTATCACTTTATATCCGGATTTGCTATGCCTGGTCTTCATATATTGTCCGGTCACTCCTTGCTCGGTAATTATTAAATTGACAAAACCGGCCCAAGGATGCACAGCCGAACCGCAGTAGCCGGTAACCTTGATTTTCTTAGCATCTTCTTTACTTATTCCGGGCTGTGGCACAGCTACATAAACTATATTGTCTTTCTCCTCTATTGAATATAAACTGTCATGCCCATAGAACACAGCGTCAACACCATGTTCGTATAACAATAAATGAATCGGCATCGCAAAGTTTGGACGATATTTATCGAATTCATATTCACCATTTATGCTGTTTCCGCTCCATTCAGCCAAATCAGAGATATTGTGAATAAAAACGAATTTGTTTTCCTCTTCACTCTCTTCTAGCATTTCTTCTAGCCACATATATTGCTTTATACCTAACGTTTCATCCCATCCTTGTACTAAATTGTTTGCTATAGGATATCCATCTAAGATTATAAACAAGTTGTTATCTACACTAAATTCATAATAGTTAGCTTGCTCTGCTTGTCCGGATTTAAAGTGATATTGCCTATTCGAATTTATATTTTCGTTTTTTAAAGGAAAATACTTATTTTTTATTTCTTGAGCGAATGGCTCTTCGGAATCATCCTGATCACCGCTAACTAAATACAGAGTAATATCTCTAATTGTTTTTAGTTGGTCGTAGACAAACAATACTCGATCCTCCATATCGGATATAGCATAGTTGCCCAACATTAGTGTATCTCCTAAATCGATTATAAATTCTGGATTTTGAGCGTTAATATTTACAAGTGTTTTTTCCAAAGTTTTGTAATCTGTATATTCGTCGCAACGCATATCGGATGTTATAGCTACATTGAGGGCCGCAGCCGAGTTGCTAGCGTTCAACGACTTATCTATACTGCTTTGAGTTTGACCACGGATATTCTTTTTTCGGGCGTCCTTTTTTAGCGAATAAGCGGAACTTTCTTTCTCGGCTGTAATGCTTCTTACCGGACGAACAAAATTGTATAGCAAGCTTATGTTGCCATCCGATGCATAGCTCTCGTGAATGTTATCCGGATTGCCGTACTTTAAATCGCAATCCTGTTCACCGGCGCTACGAATATAAGTATCGTTATCCATTATCTCGGATAGTCCAAAAGATAAAGACACAGCTTTATTGGCTAGTTCTTCGTCATTCAAATAAGTTGTGCTCGTCCAAAAGCAAGGATACTGAATGTTTCCGTCTTCATCTACTAATTTTGTTATCTTAAATACCGGATCTATAGCAGCTGATCTATAATCAACTATACTTTGTAGCTCTTTAGCATTCGGTAATCTCCAGTCTGTATATTCGGCTACTATCGAGTTTTCGCAGTAGTCTAATGCTTCGACCCAGTCCATGCCTTTTCGACTATCTTTTTCTTGCCACATTAATCCTGTTGCTAGATCCGTTACTGTTCCATCGTTATTATTGATAAACTTATTTTTTCCGTATTCCTTGTTTCCCCTAACCAATCTAAAATACATTTCTTCACTTTGCTCATCTATTTTTCTTGGATACCCTTCTATGCTGCCGTTTACAAAGTTTACAGCATAAAATATCTCTATATCCTTATTGGATTTATCCACATATTTTGTGCTAGACCATGTTTGTTCTTTTTTATCTGTATCCCAAAATCTATCATTAACTATGGGCTGAATAAAATAGTCGCTGTCTATATATATTTGCTCATCTAACTCGTTTTGGCTATCCTTAAATATTATTAAAGAATATAGTTCTTTTATGGTCGGTATCCGCCAGTCGTTGTATCCACCTAATGTTAACGTTCTCGCATACTTTTCCGCTTCTTTATATGTCATCTTTGGGGCCATTTTTTGCTGCCATATTAACCCTGTGTTGTTATCTGTTACCGTTCCATCTCCATTGTATGTATAGCTCGGCTCATTTATTTGATAAGTTGCGTCTTGTCCGTAAAATTCGGTGCCTTCAAACGGCATGCCGATCTCTCTTTCTTCTCCATAAAATTCTTCAGCCCCTGTGTCTACAATCTTATACGTTAGTTTCTCCTTGCCTTCTGTCCTATCCATTAGTATTCCGATTAGTAATATCATAAATGCTATCTTTTTTATCATGGCCGTTAACCTCGCTATAGAATAATTTTTGATTTTATTATATAGTGATCGTTACTAAAAATTCTAGGGGCCTTTAGTGTCACGAAGTAACGGAGGGAGTTTCATTTCAAGCCTTAAAAAACTAGCCTTAATAAGGAAGATATGCATTAACATTAGGCTACTTCAAGAGTAAAATTGAGCGAAACCGATTGATAGATTAAGGTAAATTGCTCTTGCGTACAGGTCAATATCTTAGACTTTTTGTAGCAACAATGTAAGGTCTTTGTT
>LNZM01000133.1 GCA_002007295.1 Candidatus Epulonipiscioides saccharophilum
TAACAACGCCTATCATCTCTAATAGATGTTTAGCATTAGTCTTAGTACTAATACCCGGTTTTAGTGTATAATCAAAAAACATATTCTGATTATCAAAGAAATCTTCAAAATGATAATTTGTTATTCCAGGGATTTCTTCTAATTTACACATTTCTAAATCGTGTGTAGTTATCAGTCCGATGGCTCCATAATTTTTTAGAGCCTTTAGCACGCCAATAGCACCGTTTATTCGGTCTTTAGAATTCGTCCCACGAAATATTTCATCTATTAAGAAAAACAAGGGTTGTTTAGCTTTTATAGCATCCAAAATAATCTTTATTCTTTTTATTTCAGCATGAAAAGACGAGGTTTGCTCGCCTAGGTTGTCTGATGTTCGCATAGAAGTGAAAATGGAAAAATGGCCGCAACAAAACGCTTTAGCTGTCGTCCCTGCGCCGGCGTAAGAGAGAACTAAATTTATACCAATGGTCCGTAAAAAAGTTGTTTTTCCAGACATATTCGAACCTGTAATTATTAAAATTTCGTCATTTATATAGAAGCTATTACACACTCTTAGGCGCGCATTTATAAGAGGATGGCCTAGTTTCTGTCCATTTATTACATTCGTATTTGTTACGTGCGGGAAAATTGTTTTATCTATTATACTTAAAGTTGCCAAACTACCCAAAGCTTCTAGTTCACCTAGAAAGTAAATTGATTCTTTTAAATTTTTTCCATGCTTGTCCTGCCATTTTTTACATAGATGTACTATCCATAAATCCCACATTAGAATGCCGTTTAATGGCAAGCCAAATAATGGCTGAGTACTCAACGATGCTAATATAGATATTTTTTCAAGTTCTTTCAATGATTTTATGGCCATAGATGCACTTTCAGATTTTTTTCTTAACAATGGTGATTTAAATTCTTTCTCAAATACAACCGACAAGGCCTTTAAATACGGTTCTATTTGATACTGCGAGTTTCTTAACAAAGCTACGTTTGCTCTGTTTTTGTCTATTAAACATAAGCCCAAATTGATAACTATCAGAATTATAGCATATAGAAGAAAGACGTTTCCTAAAAATAATAATCCTATAATCGTGATAGGCACTATTTTTAACATTATGTTTAATATTTTACTCTCGTGTATTAATATATTTTCAATATTGAGCCATTTTCCCGGGTCTTTTTTCACTTCTTTTTTATCGCATAATTGAATTTGTAAATCTACTAAAAAATCTAAATCTTTTGACAGTTCATATACTGATTTTTGCCGGTCTTCTATCCCCTCCTTGTTGGTTTTTAATAACAGTTCTCCTAATTTTTTCCTTCCCCAAAAAGTTTTACAAATGCTAATTTTTTGAAATAATGAGGACTTGCCTATTATATCTAAGTCAAATGCGTACGGATGATCCAAATCAGCCAAATCTTGGCCGGTATCATCAAATTTTTTCCAATTATCATCTATTCTATTTAAATATTCCTGATTGATTTTTTTCTTAAGTTGAAACATTTTTATGCTGTTTTTTATATTTTGGTGCAACATCACTTCGATTGCAAACGTCAAAACTAATGTAGCAGCTATTGGTCCAAATATAGAAGTTGGACTTTTTGTATATAAATAGCATGATAGTAAAAATGCTATCACATTAAGCAATCTAAGAGAAACAAACAAATTACTTTTAACTTGTAACGTGTCTAGTGATTGCTGAGCTTTTTTTATTCTTAAAGTAAATTGATCCAGTTGCATTGTATCTCCATTCTTTCATTTTGGCTAGGGATTTTAGACCCTATCACTTCTATGAAACATAGCTTATCATAGAAATCGAAAGTTGTCTAGTACTTTTGGAAAAAAAATTTAAAAAAATTCCAAATTAATGGAAGAATAAAAGGAAAAACAAGGAAAAATAAAGGGAAAAGGAAGATTTATAATGAACGATATATTCTCTAGAACACAAATGCTTATAGGCGAAGACGGACTAAACTTATTAAAACAAAAAACAGTAGCCGTTTTTGGTATAGGTGGCGTTGGATCTTATTCTGTGGAGGCTTTAGCTAGAAGCGGAATTGGAAAATTAATATTAATTGATAACGACGAAATTGCTCCATCAAATATAAATCGACAAATTCATGCTAATATAAAAACGGTTGGCCAGCCAAAAGTGGAAGCTATGAAAAATAGAATATTAGATATAAATCCGGAACTTCAAGTTCTGATTCATCAAAAATTGTACAACACAAATACTTCAGCAGAACTTTTGTTGGATTCTTACGATTACGTTATCGATGCTATCGACATGGTTAGCGCCAAAATAGATTTAATAGAACGATGTACATCCAGAAATATAAATATCATCAGTGCAATGGGCGCTGGCAATAAATTAGATCCATCTCAACTTAAAATAACAGATATATTCAAAACTTCGGTTTGCCCTTTGGCTAAAGTAATGCGTCATGAATTAAGAAAAAGAGGCGTAAAAAAATTAGACGTAGTCTATTCTACAGAATTGCCAATAAAACCTTTAGAATCTTCAAACGGCGAAACAAAAGGAAGGCAAACTCCCGGATCTATCGCCTTTGTTCCGGCTGTATCCGGCTTAATGATAGCATCAGTTGTAATCAGAAATTTATTAAACATTAAAGTTAATTCTAAGTTTCCAAGCTAGAGCTAATTCTAAGCTCTTAAACTAGGTTAAAGTTAATTCTAAGCACCTAAGCTAGGTTAAAGTTAATTCTAAGCTCTTAAGTTGGGTTAAAGTTAATTCTAAGCACCTAAGCTAGGTTAAAATTAATTCTAAGCACCTACGCTAAGTTAAAATTAATTCTAAGTTCTCAAGCTAGGCTAAAGTTAATTTTAAGCCAAATTAAAGTTAATTCTCAACAGATAAATTTAGAAATTGTACTTGTATACAATTATAAAAATTGCTATAATCATAATATAACATTTTCAAGGAGGTTTTCAAAAATGAAATTGACTTTTAGGTGGTATGGAGAAGACGATGCTGTTACACTAACGAACATAAGACAAATTCCAAATATAAGTGGAGTAGTAACTGCTATATATACTGCGAAAGTTGGAGAAATATGGCCAGAAGAAGACATAGAGAAATTAAAAGCAGCAATCAATGACAGCGGATTAGAAATGGAAGTTATCGAGAGTGTACCAGTGCATGAAGATATAAAATTAAGGCGAGGTGAATATAAACGATATATAGAAAACTATAAAGAAAATATAAAAAGATTAAGTAAAGCTGGTGTAAAAGTTATCTGCTATAATTTTATGCCAGTGTTTGATTGGACAAGAAGTCAGTTAGATAAAGAAAATGAGGATGGTTCTACAGCCTTAGTTTTTTATCAAGAACAAGTTGACAAAATGGATCCTGTAGAAGGTGATTTAGCATTGCCGGGTTGGGACGCTAGTTATTCCAAACATGAAATGGCCGAGTTAATTGCTACCTACAAAGCAATCGGTGAAGATGGTTTATGGGCTAACCTAGAATATTTTTTAACCGAAATTATTCCTATAGCACAAAAATACGATGTGAAGATGGCCATTCATCAGGATGATCCACCATGGCCAATATTCGGAATCCCTCGTATAATTACAAATGAAGCCAATATAGATAGATTTTTAAAAATAGTCGACAATGAATATAATGGCCTAACTCTTTGCAGCGGATCTCTTGGTTGTTCAAAAGAAAATGATTATGAACAAATGGTGAGAAAGTATGGCGCAATGGGCCGTATCCATTTTGCTCATCTTCGAAATATAAAATTATTAGATAATGGCTTTGAAGAAACAGCTCATTATAGTTCATGTGGATCACTAGACTTCGTAAAAATATTAAAGGCATATCATGATATAAATTACAAAGGTTATATAAGACCAGATCATGGGCGAATGATTTGGGGTGAAACAGGCAGGCCAGGATATGGATTATTCGACCGAGCTTTAGGTGCCATGTATATAACAGGAATTTGGGAAACGTTAGAAAAATTAAAGATTTAAGTAAAAGTAAAACCCAAATCATGTGCGAATGATTTGGGACGAAACAGGCAGGTCAGGATATGGATTATTCGACCGAGCTTTAAGTGCTATGTATATAACCAGAATTTTGGAAACGCTAGAAAAATTAAAAATTTAAGTAAAAGTAAAGTGAGCTGATAACATGCTAAAGGTTGGAGTAATTGGAATAGGTACGGTCGCTAAAGTTCATATCAACGCTATAAAGGACAGCGAATATGCAGAATTAGTAGCTATATGCGATATCAATAATGCGAAAATGGAACAATTATATGTACCATCCAAATACACGGATATAGATGAGATGTTAAAATCCGAGAAGTTAGATGTCGTACACATTTGTTTGCCTCATTATTTGCATGTACCGGTAGTTAAAAAAATTGCTAAATCTGGTATCAATGTTTTCGAAGAAAAACCAGCCGGTATAAATTTAGCAGAAGTAAAGGAACTTTTCGATTTAGAAAGTATCTATGGAATAAAGTTTGGTGTTTGTTTTCAAAACCGATTAAATAATACTAGTATTCAGTTAAAGGAAATAATTAAAAGTAATCGGTACGGCAATGTTTTGGGCACAAAAGGCATTGTAACTTGGAAACGAAAAATGAACTACTTCAATGAAGCTTCTTGGCGAGGTACAATTAATGAAGCCGGCGGCGGAGTAATGTTAAACCAAAGTATCCATACAATAGATTTGTTGAATTATTTAGTAGACGATATCTCGGCCGTCTTTGCAAAGACAGCTAACTTAACATTACCGGATGTAGAAATAGAAGATTCTGTCATGGCCAGCATGGATTACAAAAATATAAAAAATGCCAACGCTATCTTTTTTGCTACAATAGGTTATTGCGAGGATTCATCCGTAAACATTGAAGTAGTATGCCAAAAGGCTAAATTTAAAATCGAAGACAACACGCTATACAAAATAGAATCGGGCAACAAAGAAATAGTGTGCCAAAATATCCTAAACAATGATGTTAAGCAGTATTATGGATCGGCCCATCAAATGGCTATAGAAGGTTTTTATAAGGCTATAATAAATAATACGCAAGATTATATTAACATTAAAGAGGCGGTCAAAAGTATAGCTATAATCGATGTTATAAATAAATTTAGTATAGAAAATAAAAAAGTTACAGTTTTAGAATAATTTTTATAATCGGAGGACAGTAAAAGCTATGAAAAAATTCATGGATGAAGATTTTTTATTAAATGGAGACGTAGCCAAATGGCTATATCATGATGTTGCAAAAGACATGCCGATTTACGATTATCACAATCATTTATCAGCAAAAGATATTTACGAAAACAAACAATATGATTCTATAACTGAAATTTGGCTAGGTGGCGATCATTATAAATGGAGAATCCTACGCTCAAATGGCTACGAAGAATCCTATGCTACCGGCAACAAAGGGGATTATGAAAAATTTTTAGCATTTGCAAAAACGATGCCATATTTAATTGGAAATCCTATGTATCACTGGACTCATCTAGAATTACAAAGATTTTTTGGGATATACGAGCCACTTTCTGAAAAGACAGCAGAAGAAATTTACAGACAATGTAATGCTATGCTTAAGCAAGAGGATTTTAGAGTTAGAGCATTAATAGAACGTAGCAATGTGAAAGTAATGTGTACTACGGATGATCCGAAGGATGATTTAGAGTATCATAAACTTTTAGGCAAAGAAAATTTACCCTTTAAGGTACTACCAACTTTTAGGCCGGACAGCATAGTTAATGCCGAAAAAACATTTTTCTTACCATATATAGAAGCTGTACAAAAAATGGGCTATAAACTAGAATCGATAAAAGATGTAACGGCCTTCTTAGAGGATCGAATTAATTATTTTCATGAAGCCGGATGTAGACTATCCGATCATGGAATGGACAGCGTAATATTCCAAGAATCCAGCGAAGAAGAGGTAGATTCTATTTACAAAAAGGCGGCTATAGCCAAAGAAAAACTTTCACCAGATGAATTAGCAAAATACAAAGGGTATCTTTGGAATTTTGTTGGCCAAGAGTATGCAAAAAGAAATTGGGTTATGCAGCTTCACATTGGTGCATTAAGGAACAACTCCAAAAGAATGCTGAACTTACTTGGTCCGGACACTGGTTTTGATTCTATAGCCGATAATCAGGTAGCAGAACCGCTTTCAAAATTGATGGACTCATTAGATGTGATTGACAAATTACCACGAACTATACTATATTGTTTAAATCCATCCGATAATGCGGTGCTCGCATCGATGCTCGGTAACTTCCAAGGTGGCGGTATACAGGGCAAGATTCAATTCGGTTCTGGTTGGTGGTTTATGGACAATAAATACGGCATGATTA
>LNZM01000134.1 GCA_002007295.1 Candidatus Epulonipiscioides saccharophilum
CTATCGGACTACCACCACCTAATGCTATTATACTTTGTGCTCCGCTTTTTTTAAAATCTTCGTTAGCTTTATTCACTGTTTGAATAGTAGGATTTGCCGATACGTCTAAAAATTTATCCACCTTAATTCCATGATCACTTATTATATTTTCTACTTTTTTTACAAGTCCTATACCTTCTAGTCCATGATCAGAAATTATGAATACATGATTTGTAGTATTGGATTGTAAAATATGTGGCAATTTATTTAAACATCCTATGCCAAACTCTATGTTTTGTGGAATTTTAAAACTGAAATTTTTCATCTTGTTTAGTCTCCTATGGTAATTAATAATAATTGATTGCCTGTATTTACCAATAATTTTAAATTAAAAAAGGTTTGCCCAATTCCATGAAATAAGCATTATATCCAGCTACTCGGATTAACAGGTTTGTGTAATTTTCCGGATTCTTTTGAGTTATTCGCATGGTTTGAGCAAAAATTAAAAATTTAAAAATGTAATTCAATGCGTTGAATTAAAAAGTTAAAAGTGTAATTCAGTGCGTTGAATCAAATCTTTTTGTAAAGGTTTGCCCAATTCTACGAAATAAGCACTGTATCCAGCTACTCGGACTAACATGTCTTTGTAATTTTCCGGATTCTTTTGAGCCGCACGCATGGTTTTAGCATCCATTATATTGAATTGTACGTGCATTGGATTCATGGACATATACTCTTCAATAAAGTAAACAAGATTGTCTCGACCCGTTTTTCCAGACACAGCTTCTTGAGGAAATCTTAAGTTTAATAAAGTACCGTTGCTAGCTAAACTATGGTCTACTTTAGCTACTGAATTGGCTAACGCTGTTGGTCCGTTTATATCGTGTGATCCGCCATAGGTATGAACCGGACCCATGTTGTCAGAAATTGCTTCGCCTTTAAAACGACCATCTAATGATGCATTCGTGAACATGCCCATGCCAACGTTGGCATTGACAGAATATACTCCGGGACTGTATTTTCCACCTCGAGGATTTTCTCGATGATTTACATGGTTGCAGTATTCTTCAAACATGAATTTAAAAAGATTATCGGCGTAGTCATCATCGTTGCCGTAATGATGTACTTTAGAACTGTTTACTAAGGCGTATAATTTTTCATGACCTTGCCAATTATCTTTTAAGGCCTGTAAAAGTTCTGCACCAGTATATTTTTTTTCGTCAAATACTAATTGCTTAACTGTAGATAAGCTGTCTGCACAGGTTGCTATACCGCTAGCTTGTGGACCGGTTCCGTTATATTTAGCACCACCTTCGGTAAGGTCCTTTCCGGATACAATACAATCTTCAAAAAATGCAGACACATACGGTGTAGGCTTACATTCTCGGTGCGCATGATCTATTATATTTAAGGTAGAACAGATTTGGTCGCACCAATAATCTAACTGTTGCTTAACACTTTCTAGGACTTCATCAAAATTTTTATACGTTTCTAAACTTCCGGTATTCGGAGCAATAGGTTTCTGGAAAACGCCGCCATCTATACATTGACCAGCATTCCAAACTAGTTCTAACATTTTGGCTGTGTTTATATAAGCAGCGTCATGCCAGCCAAATTCTTTGCCGGGTAAACTTGGTTCTACACAACCAACTACGGCATAATTTCGGGCTTCGTATAATGACATACCTTTTCTAAGCATAGCCTTGATTGTTGGTTCGTCATTGAATAGTTTCGGATGTCCATATCCAGCCCGTATACATTCGATAGCTTTAACTTTTAATTCGTATGGTGTGTTCTCATGCATTCTAACGCAAACCCATGGATTCATCATTCTCGTATGGGCCGATGCTTCTAAAATGAGCATGGTGAGATCATTTGTTATATCTTGGCCATGGTTGTCAACTCCGCCTATAGTGAGGCTTTCTCCACCAAAGCCTCGACCGTTTCTTACTAATACAGTACCTTTGTCTTTAAGTTTTGTAGGATTATTCATTTTGACAAATAATACTTCCAACAATTCTAAGGCAAATGCTTTGGTTAAGTTTCCGCTTGCTATATCTGATTTATAAAAAGGATATAGCCATTGATCCATTCGGCCATAAGAGATTGAATGACCGTTACTTTCGATTTGTGTCATTGTCGTAGCAAAGTTGAATAATTGCAATGCTTGCCAAAAAGTCTTTGGCACCCCACCTGCTATCTCATAACAGTTGGTCGATAACTGTTCGAACTCAGCCTTTCGGACTTCGTCATCTATGTTAAGACTTTCCGCTTTGGCCAGATCAGCATATCGCCGTATATATTCTTTGGAGGCCTTGAGCATAATTAACACTGCCTGATAAAATTCTTCTTTATTACTGTAGTCTGGATCCTTTTTGGATAAATTTAAAAATGCTTTTTCCGTTTTATTGATTAGTCCATCATAGCCTTCTTTCATGAGCATATCATAATCCATGGCCAAATGTCCTATGCCAGCATATTGATAGACGTTGGTTTGAAAAATTTTATCGCCTGTTTGTGATCCTATTGTTTGAGATGGATCTAATTTGTTTCTTACAAAGTAATCTACGGTTTTGTCCTGCCAATACTTACAAAGTTCAACTATTTCTTTTCTATCTGAATCATTTCTAATAAAAAATTGATCGTTAGCCCTTTCTTCAAAAGGAGAATGCAAAATTTCATCTATAATCCAGTCTACAGAAAATTCCGGATAAATTGGTGAGGCTTTTGCTGGTGCGGCTATTTCGCCTAATATTAAATCTTGGTCATATATATAAATAGTTATATTTTCTAATATATTTTTGAATGCGTAAGCACATTGAATTTTTCTCGGCTGACTTTCATGTTTTTTATATGAGCTAGTAACAAGTTTTAATCGTTCTAGGTCTATTTCATACGGTCTATCCAAAAACGTTTGTTTTAGATAATTTACTCTAGGAAAAGGAGACCAATCTAGATGATTGACTTGGTATCCTAGATCATATACTTGGTCGAATGGTTGAGTTCCGGATGCGTTCATAGTATTCCCCTTTACAATTAATTTACGATTTATTTGCAATTTGCAAAATTTATTATGTTTAATATTCTTTTGTGCCGATTATACAGTGTATACCTCTAAGGTTCATATAGGTCGCTATTTTGGTAACTACACTTTGAAAGGCCGTTCGGTTAATTTTAACGTCTTTCATATTATAAGGCATATTAAGAGAAGAGTATTTGTCTTCGCCTAACCGCATGAAACTTAATAGTTGAAGAGTTTTTACGTGGCCATGCAACTTATTTAAGATAAAATCTGCAGTTGCTTCTATATTGATCATGTTTTCATTAACATTTGGAATGATAGGGATACGAAGTATTAATTCTGTATCGGTCTGACTGAGTTTCACTAAATTTTCTAAAATCAATTTATTATTGACACCGGTAAAATTTTTATGAAGTCTTGGATCCATATGTTTTATATCAGAAATAAATAAATCTGTATAGGGTAAAATTTTTTCTACTTGACTCCAATCCAAATATAAACTAGACTCACAACAAGTGTGAATGCCTTCGGCCTTGCATGTTTTAAACAGTTCTGCAACAAAGTCACTTTGTAATAATGGTTCACCTCCTGATACAGTAATGCCACCACCGGATCGCTTGTAATAACCTAAATCTTTTCGAATTTCTTTCATACAGTCTTCTACACTTACTTCTTTTCCATATTGACTTAGAGCCTCTGATGGACAGGCGTTCACACATTGTAAACACCGGATGCATTTTTCTCGATTTATTGAATGGAGCTTGCCACGACTAAATACTAAAGCACCTGGTTGTGGACATACAGTTTCGCATTCGCCACAATTTTTTCGAGATATGCATTTTTTTCTATTTACAGCTACTTCCATATGACAGGCTATTCCCTCGGGGTTACTGCACCAGTGACAATGCAAAGGGCACCCTTTAAAAAATATTTCCGTTCTTATTCCTGGTCCATCATGAATTGTAAAATGTTGAATGTTAAAAATTATGCCTGTTTGTGACATTTGTATCTCCTCCATGAAAATTTATCCTAGTTGGTATATGATTAAGTTACAAAGATATTTTGCTTGCCCTCCGCCCTCCTAAAAATATCAATTAATTAAATTTATTGTATATCATATCATTTTTATTGCTTATTTTTTTTAAAATTAAAGTTATAATCCCGGTTATAAAAAGAAGGATATATGTTAGTTTCATAAAAGTTTCTTGGTTCATTCTACTGTAAAGCTTAGAACCAATAAACATGCCCAAAAATAAAATAGGTGTACTAATTATTAAAAGGTTAATACTGTGACTAGTCCATAGGCCGGTTCTAATATCATCGATTAATATAAAACTATTTAAAAATATCCAGACCGTAGAAATTGTTGCTCTAAAAGAAGCTGTATCTGGTATACGCTGACTTAAATATCCAATTAATATTGGTCCATCTGCTACAAAAATTCAATGAACTATACCGGCAAAAATTAAGAGTAGATTAGACCTTAAACGATTTGTGAAATTGTTGTTTTTTTTTAAACTTTTGAAATTAAATATTTTTAGCCCTTTTAGCGATAAGTATATTATAAAGATCCCTAAAAAGATCATTAGCAATCTCTCGTTTCCGACAAACAGAAACTTTATGTATATTCCTGCAATAATACCTATCAGCATAACAAGAACGATTTTGCGTAATTCTTGAAAATTTATAGATCGATAATTATTAGCTAGCACATAAAATCCGGAAAAAATGGCTAATACATTTAAGATTGGTCGGGCTACATTAATGCTTATAAGTTCTATAGAAAATGGCATTGCAAGTAAAGTACCTGCAAAGCCAGTGATACCGTGAATAATGTGAGTTATAAGAATTGTTAATAAAAATAGAATGGATCTTAAAATTTCATTCAATTGCTTCAACTCCAATTTTGTTTAAATTACGATTTGTTCGTAAATCAATTGTTTCAATTTCAATTTTGTTTAAACTATGATTCGTTAGTAAATCTATTTCTAATACTTTCAAAAAGGCCAGCATAAGAAGAATCTGCTTTATAGAATACAGGTGGATAACCAAGTTTAGCATCTATGTGATAAACGCCTTTTGTATATTTGGTACCAGTCCATAGATGAATCCAATTATCTTCTGGAAGATAAACATCTCTAATGCTAGTATTGGCTTCGAAAACTGGGCAAACAAGTAAATCCGGACCTAATAAATATTCGAATTGTTCATTAAAGGAGTATAAATCTTCCGGATAATGAAGGAAAAGAGGCCTTTGGACAGGAATACCTTTTTGGCTATTTTCTAATACAGCAGCTTTGATATATTCTTTTAAAGAAACGTAAATATTAGTTAGCCTAGCAAATTGCATTAAGCAGTCGTCATCATTGTAAAATTGGAAATTATCATCTGGCCTATTACCTTCATGTGTTCTCATAATAGGAGTAAAGGCGGCCATTTCAGCCCAACGCAAAAATAATTCCTTAGTTCGAACATTATCATATAAAGAAGTATAACCGCCGATATCACTATGATTTAGACCAAAGCCACTCATTCCAGAAGATAAAGCAGCAACAATAGTCGAAGCCAATCCATCATGTATAGAAAAATCTACAGACTGATCACCGGCCCAAAGTAAAGGACAATATTGTGCTGAACCCGAGCCTCCGGCTCTCATAAAGAATAAAAGTTCATCAGATTTACCAGATTCATTTACTGCGTCATGATTACACTTGGCCCACAATACTGGCCAGTGATTATGTTCTATCATGGCACTTTTGTTATTGAAAAGTTTTAAGTCACTATCTACTGGTAGATATTCTCCAAAATCTGCCATCCATCCATCCATGCCAATATCTATAGCCTGTTTTTTTATGATATGATTTTTAAACCAGTTAAATGCTTTTGGATTTGTTAAATCTACTATTCCACAGTCAAATTCTCCAAAATCTACTAAATAATCGCTACCATCTTGCTTTGTAGCAAAATATCCTCTTTCTTTTGCTTCTATATATAATGGTCCATCGCTTACTAAATATGGATTTAAATAGCCTAAAAACTTAATTTCCCAACCATGTAATTCATCTATTATACTTGGTAAGTGAGGATACATATCTTCATTATATTGCCAATTCCAATCTATTCTTTTTCCAAAAGATGTAATTCTTTTGCCACACCAATCTTGCGCCCACAGTGCTGATACTTTTATTTTGGCTCGCAAAGATTTTTCTAATAAATTCATGATTCTGTCGTTTCCGCCCTGTAATCCAAGAATAACTCCGTTATAAACCCAATCCGGAAGTTCGGGCTGTCGACCCAAGAAATCTGTAAGTTTTTCCAATAGATCGAAGTAAGAAGATCCGGCTTGAATTATAATACGTCTTGGAATTTCCCAAACTTCAATTTCGGTAAAGGAATCGTTTTTAAAATTGAAATTAGAATAAGCAGTGGAATCTAAATGAAGAAAATATAAATTAGAAGATATGAAAGTAGGTTGAGGAAAATTAGTATTATAATAGTCGCCACCAGCCTGACCTTCAACATCAGCTTTCCAAGTGATATAAGTGCTTTTATCTCTGCCTACGCCTGATTCGGATGTGAATATAGGAAAAGAACGACCTTTTAAATTGAGATAAGACATTTGTTCACCTAACCCAAAAATCTTCTCATATACTTGTGAGTTTAACCTAATAAAAAATCTATTTAAGTCAGGATTTATTTGAATAAAGTTTAAAATAATTTTGTCTTTAACAATTTCGATGAATACAGAGATTTGTTGGTTGAAATTTAACTTATAATTTCCGTTTGACTCTACTACTTCTGTAAGTTTTAGTTTATTTCGCTCAGTTATATAATCTTCAATTTTAAAGTTACCACGATACATTTTTACATTTTCAGAACCAATACCCACAAAGAGTAATGGTTTTGTAGCTGAATGCTCTAGAATGACGTATCCATTATGACAAAGACTAAATTCATTGTTTACTAACATTGCTATTCACCACCTCAATATAATCATTTTTTTTATTATTAAATTAATATAATAATTCTATATTTTTGCCAATTAAAACGACATAAGCTCCAGCTTTGACAAGAGGTTCTCTATCTTCGTGGGCTATAATCCATTTGTTTTTAAATAGCAAAATTTTATCCTCTAACGTAATTTCAGCGGTCTTTTGAAAGTTCGGATCATTCGTGCCTTTAGGTAGTATTATTATGTCTTTAAATCCTTCGTCGCTTACCTTGCATGGAGATAAATGTAAAGTAGTTTGATACATTTCAAAAGTAGTACCTTTTGGAACAAAAAATACTTCCGCATCTTTGACATTGTATTGATTATCTGTAATGTCCCAAACATGACCTAATACTAATAAGAAATCAGTAATGGCTACGTTGATTTCACTACCTTTATGATACTCAAATCCATTGTATGTGCTATTTCTTCCATTGCAATAACCTATCTGGATATCCATGCCACCGTAAAAAGTATCCTTTAATAAGTCATAAATAGGAAAGGATTCCATCGCTTTTGAGGACGCTACATAAATATTATTTTCGGCCGGAACCTCAGTGGTATACATAAACTCAATTAATGGACTAAAATCATAGCCGTTTAATATTTTGCCGAATGTTTTAAAGCTATCACTGTGAATATCTTTTATTTCAATACCATTTAATTTACTTAATCTATGATGCACCTCAACCTCACGGTACATCTATAGAACATTCTTTGGCCAACGGAGACAAATATTTATATCCTTAGCCAGTAATGTTAGTTGTCTCTTACTGTTTTGATGGTAGCCGAAAAATCTTCTTTCGCAAAGCCAAGGGCTAAGGATTTATCATAAACTTTTTTAGCCACCTCGACCCCAGGCACATCGACAGAACATTCTTTGGCTAGAGTGAGACAAATATTTATATCCTTAGCCATGTTTTCTACAGAAAATGCTGTAGTAAAATTATTCTCGGCTATAGCTTTCGCCTTGGAGTCTAAATAAAAATTCTGACCACCGCCATATGACACGGCTTTAGCATAGTCTTCGACTGAAATATCGTTTTTCATGGCCAAAGATATTGTTTCATTTACTCCATTTTGTATTTGTGAAACTAGTGCGTTATGAGCTATTTTCATAATTAATCCTTTGCCGTTTGCGCCTAGATGGATTATGTTATTACCCATGTATAATAATATGTGTTTTACTTTTTTATAAATTTCTATATCTCCACCTACATAAATGCCCAAGGTAGCCGAAATAGCTGCGGCCTGAGATTTAACTACTGGAGCATCTATAAACTTGGCTCCGGTATTATTTACAAATTTAGAAATTTCTATAGAAACAGAAGGGTCTATTGTACTCATATCAATACATATTTTTTTTTCATTTAGTTCGGGTAATATTGTTTTATAAACTTCCATAGAATGTGTTGACTTTGGCACCATGGATATAATGACATCCGATTTCCTCGCTAAAGAACAAGCGTCAGTACAAGCTATAGCTCCTTTGGTGGCCAAATAATCCACTTTGTCCTTTTGAGAATCAAAAACAAATAAATCATCATCATGCTTTTGTAAGATATTTTCGCACATCGGTTGTCCCATTATGCCAAGGCCTATAAAACCTATTTTCATAATAAATAGCTCCTTTTATCAATTAGTACTTTTTAGGATTAATAACTAATAATTTTTGTTACTTTATAATTATATGATCATAAGACGAGAAGATTCATTAATATCATGAATCTTGTTCACAAAAAAATATTATTCAGTAACTGTGTTGCCCAATCAATTTTTAAATAGATCTAAACCTTGCTGTGTAATAATTATATTATTCGATAATGGTATTGTCCCAAGAATTTTTGAATAGATTTAAACCTTGCTGTGTAAATGGATGATTAATCCCGTCTTTATATACAGACATGGCCGTAGTAACAATGTCAGCACCGGCTAGGGCACAATCCACTATTTGCTTTGGTGTACGAATTGCAGCACAAATTATTTCGGTTTTATAGCCGTAATTTCTATACATTGTAACTATATCTTCAATGTATTTTCTGCAATCTTCGCCATTTACTTCTTTCCATCCTATAAAAGGCGATACGAATCGTGCATTGTTTTTGGCCGGTAAAATGGCTCGCGAAGGTGAGAATACTAAGGTTACATTTGTCCTTATTCCTTCGGCTTCTAATTTCTTTGCAGTTGTAATTCCTGGTTCAGTACAAGGAATTTCGATTACGAAGTTGGGACTAATGGCCGAAATCTTTTTTGCTGCTTGAATCATTTCATTCGGATCGTCCAAATAAGGATTTATTTCTACGGAAATTGGAAACGTCGGATCTAATCCTTCTTCTTTGACCTAATCAGCCAATTCTTGAACAACTGTTAAAAACGGTTTACCACTATTTTGAATGTGTCTTGGATTGGTAGTAATTCCATCAATTCCAAAAGTATGATATGCTTCTCTAATTTCCTCGATGATGGCACTATCTAAAAAATATTTCATAAAATAAAACGCCTCCACATTAACATAATAATTTATTTTTTTATAATATAAATTGTGACTAAAATAGCTGTAAATAAAAATAAAATAATTAATTAAAACATTTAACTAATACGATTCTATCATAAGAATGTATTTCTTGCAATAGTAAAAAAAATTTTAAAAATAAATAATACCCAATTTTATTCTTATAGATAATCGCATGATATAAAATAAAATAAATCTAAAAAAGTGTATAAAAAATCAATAATCCAGGCTTGTACAAAGAGAATATATGTTTTATAATGATTTTTGTATTATGTATTGTAAATGCGTACTGAAAGGATTGTTGTTAAATGAATGTAATGGTAATACTATGCGATCAATTAAGGCCAGATTTTTTAGCATGTTATGGCAACCAACAAATAAAAACTCCGAATATAGATATTCTGTATCACGATGGTGTATTATTCAACCACGCTATAACCTCGTCTCCGGTTTGTGCACCAGGGCGAGCCTGTATGATGACCGGACGATACGTTAGTGATCATAATGTTTGGACGAACGATGTGCCCTTTAGAGAAGGAGTAGAATTTTTACCGCAACGCATGAAAAACAATGGCTATAAATGTGCTGCATTTGGCAAGCTTCATCATTTCCCTGCTAAGGATCATAAAGGATTCGACGTAGCATTTCAAATGGAAGAAAGCAGACTTGCCTTAGAAGATGATTACTATAAATATTTAAAAGAGTTACATCCGGAAATTACAAACTTATACGGTCATGACTCAACAGGTCATTTCGCTTATCCTTTAGAGGAATATTACGAACATTGGATGGCTAGCAAAACTATAGAATTTATAGAAGAAAATAAATCGAATAACTTTTTCACTTGGACATCTTTTCAAGGGCCTCATGGGCCAATGGACGCTCCTCTTAATGATAACGGATTAGCCGAGTGGATCGATATAGAAGATCCATTAGAAATAGACCATAATCCAAATTCCGAAGTCGTTAGATATAGACGAGCAAGAGACGGCGTAAAAACCATGGAACAATATCGAAAATATCGTGGCGAATACGCTAGAATGATTCAAATTATCGATTATGAAGTCGGTAGATTAATTTCCTATTTAAAGGAAAACAATTTATACGAAAATACACTGATAATTTTTTCGGTCGACCATGGAAACACCGCAGGAGATTATGGAACAATACAAAAAGGCCCAATGCTATATAAAGCTCAATTGGAAATACCAATGATAGTAGCAAATGATCCAACTATGCCAAAAAACCTTAAGTCAGATTTATTAGTATCCAACCTCGACATCGGTGCTACAGCCCTAAAAGCAGCCGGCGACAACAACCCATTAGGCTATTCTAGAAGTATTGGCGAAATGTTCAACAACCCAGATTATCAACGAAAAGTTATTTATTCAGAATTTTGTGACAGCATGAAACTTGTATCTAATAAAGAATATCGCATGGCTTATTATCCGTTCGCTGGTGAATGCGAATTGGTTAAAATAGATGATGAACTGGTAGATTTAAGTGATAAACCAGAATACCAAAATATTAAAGAAAAATTTATGAAGGATATAATAGACTTCATGGTTCTAACCAAAGGTGTGAAAATAGAAGCGCAGGATTTAACCCCAAAAGTTCAACTCGGCCTAAAAGAAAAGTGGCCTAACTATAAAAAAGAGATACCTATTGTATTTCCAATTGCTAGCCAACGAGATAGACAAAGTCTTATAGACGCTGGTCTAGACGGAGACTATAATGAATTTTGCATCGAGCGAGACGACGAAATAGTTCAGTACTACGGTAAATATTGGACCGACAAAAGACGCTTTACCTAAAAGTTCTGTTCTAGCCAAATGTGTGCAAATAGAAGCGCAGGACTTAACCCATAGGTGGGAACTTAAGAATTTTTTGGCGAAGCTTCACCAAAAGTTAATTTTCTCAAGTTCCCATGTATGGGATGGGGTTGAGCCATTATAGAGAGAGTATCTTCTATATAATGGATAGGATCAATAAAAGGAGGTAAAGAACTGAAGCGAAGTAAACACAACTTGTAGAATCCCTCAGTCAAGGGGATCAGGGCCACTTCCCTGCAATTTTGTGACAACTCAATTTTCTTAAGTTCCCATGTATGTGGTTTACCTAGATACAGAAATAGTTCAGTGCTACAATAAATATTGGAGCAACAAAAAACGGTTTATCTAAAATGAATTAAGAGAGGGTAACATTTTATGAATGTAATGGTTATTTTATGTGATCAACTTCGAGTAGATTATTTGTCTTGTTATGGAAATCAACAAATAAAAACTCCAAATATTGATTCTTTATTTAAAGATGGTGTGATTTTTGATAATTCTATAACCGCATCCCCGGTTTGTGCACCTGGGCGAGCCTGCATGATGACCGGACGATACGTCAGTGATCACAATGTATGGACGAACGATGTACCGTTTAGAGAGGGCATCGACTTTTTACCAGAACGAATGAAAAAAAATGGTTATATGTGCGGAGCATTCGGAAAATTGCATCATTTTCCAGGAAAAGATAGCAAAGGATTTGACGTTGCTCTACAAATGGAAGAACGACGATTAGGCATAGAAGATGATTATTTTAAATATTTAAAAGAACTACATCCGGAAATAACCGATCTATATGGACATGATCGATCTGGACATTTTTCTTATTCATTAGAAGAGTATTATGAACATTGGATGACAAACAACACGATCGAATTTATTGAAAATAATAAAGCAAATAAATTTTTTACCTGGACTTCTTTTCAAGGGCCACATGGACCAATGGATGCACCAAAAGAAGATAACGGCTTAACCGAATGGATTGAGATAGAGGACGCTATAAATGTAGATCGAAATGCTCCGGCCGAAGTAGTTCAATACAGAAGAGTAAGAAATGGAGTAAAACAACCAAAAGCCTGTAGAACATACAGAAGTGAATATGCTAGGATGATACAGATAATAGATTATGAAATTGGAAGAATCCTTTCCTATTTAAAGGAGAATAATCTATACGAAAACACAGTAATTATTTTTTCTACTGATCATGGCGATATGGCTGGAGATTATGGATTATTCCAAAAAGGACCAATGTTATACAAATCTCAATTAGATGTGCCTATGATTATAGCTAATCATCCGAAATTGCCAAAACATCAAAGAAGTGATATACTCACATCCAATCTTGATATCGGAGCTACCGTCCTAAAAGTGGCTGGAGATGATAAACCATTTGGTTACTCAAGAAGCTTAGAAGAAATGTTTAACAATCCTGATTACCAAAGAGATGTTATTTACTCCGAGTTTTGTGATAGCATGAAATTAGTGGCTAATAAGGAATACCGCATGGCTTATTATCCGTTTACGGGTGAATGCGAATTAGTAAAAATATCTGAAGAAACTGTAGACTTAAGCAAGCAACCAGAATATCAAAAAATAAAAATTAAGTTTCTACAGGATATTGCAGACTTCATGGTCTTGGCCAAAGGCGTTCATATAGAAACGCAGGATTTAACCCCAAAGGTACAACAGGGATTAGCAAAAAAGTGGCCTAATTATAAAAAAGATATAGATATCGTATTTCCACTCCAAAGCAAACGTGCCAGACAAAACTTAATAGATGCTGGCTTAGACGGAGACTATAATGAATTTTGTATAGAGCGGGACGACGAAATTATTCAGTTTTACGGTAAGTATTGGAATGATGAGCGTCGATTTAAAAACAAGTATTAATTTACGGTAAGCCTGGAATGATGAACATCGATTTTAAATTACGGTCAACCGGAACGATAAGCATCGATTTAAATGACGGTAAGCCTGGAACGATAAGCATCGATTTAAATTACGGTAAGGCGGAATGATAAGCATCGATTTAAATTACTGTAAGCATGAAATGATGAATATCGTAAATTACGGTAAGTCTGGAACAATGAGCATAGATTTAAAAATAAATATTAAATGTAATCATGGAGGTATATATATGCGTGAAATCAGAAGTTTAAATCAAGGATGGAAATATTTAAAGCACAATATCCACAGTAATGGGTCTCAACCAATGTTTTATAGAGTAGATTTTAATGATAAAAATTGGCAAACAGTAGATGTTCCGCATGATAGTAGCATTGTTTCGGAATTTAAGGAGTCAAATCCAGCTGGGCCGAGAGGTGGCTATGCTGAAACGACCTTATGTTATTACAGCAAAGTTTTCGACTTAACAAAAGAAGATTTGGCCAAAAAGATTTTTGTAGAATTTGAAGGCGTATATATGAACTCAACCGTATATATAAATGGAGAAGAATTGGGCAAATATCCGTTTGGTTACACAACTTTTAAATATGACATTACGGACCACGTTGTTGAAGGCTCGAATAAATTATCCGTGATGGTTGATAACGAAGTGCAACCCGGGTCAAGATGGTATAGCGGAACCGGAATATATAGGCCCGTGCATTTATATCTTTTGGATCCAGTACACTTTGAAAAAGAAGACTTTTTTATTACCACACCGTTTATAACAGATGATTATGCGATAGTCAATATCGATGCGATTATTAATAATACAAATAAAAAACAATCCAAATTTATAAAATTAGCATACGAAATAATCGATGCAGGCGGAAACGTAGTGGCCGATTATACCTTAGATAAATCTATATCCTACGATTGCTATGCAGATTTAAGCACACAAATTAAAATAGATAAACCGCAATTATGGTCTAATAAAACGCCTGTATTATATACTTTGGCAGCAAAAATAATTGAAAATGGAGAAGTACTAGACAATCTTTCAATAAAGTTCGGAATAAGAAGTATAGAGTTTTCACCGGATAAAGGATTTATTATCAACGGAGAAAAAGAGATACTAAAAGGTGTTTGCATTCATCATGACAATGGTCCGCTCGGTTCGGCCGCGCATCGTGAAGCATTCATCAAAAAAATAGAGATAGTAAAAGCCATGGGTGCCAATGCAATAAGAACATCTCATAACCCCGAATCTCCAGAATTTTTAGATTTATGTGATGAATACGGAATGTACGTCATGGAAGAATCCTTTGATGAATGGACAGAAGCAAAACGACCAAGAATTTTTGGAGGAATATTCTTACGCCAAAGAATTTTTGCTTACTCAAACTATTTTAAAGAATGGTCTGAAAAAGATTTAGCGGCCATGATAAAGAGAGATAGAAATCATGCATCCATCGTAATGTGGAGTACAGGCAACGAAATAATGGAACTTAAAGATCCAGAAGGAGAAAGACTAAGCCAAGTTTTACTAAATGTAGTTCATAAGTATGATAAAACTAGGCCAGTTTTAGCCGCCGGTAATGGGTTGGTAGCAATAAATAAAACGCATAACTTAGATATTTTGGATTTGGCCGGTTATAATTATGCCGAAGATTGTTATATACCACACCATGAAGAAAAACCTGGGCGTTGCATCGTAGGTAGTGAAAATGCTTCAGCCACCCCGTTCGAAAAACGTGGTGTTTATGAGCAATTCTTAAAAGTAGATGAAGTCGACTCAATCTTAGATAACGATAACGCCGACCCAGAAGAGGCCGAAGGATTTGTTTCGGATAAACGTAAAGTGGCCGAAACCGTAAAGACTAATGTCCGAGCAAGGGTTGCTAGAGGAGAAAATTCTATGATCAGACATTTGACTGACGACTTTGTGGCCGGAATGTTCATTTGGACCGGTATAGATTATTTAGGTGAACCTACTCCTCAAGTTTGGCCATCCATTAGTTCTTATTTTGCACCGATAGATAGAATATGTTTACCAAAAGATTCATTCTATTTTTATAAGAGTTGTTGGTCCGACGAAGACGTTCTTCACTTGTTACCGCATTGGAGTTTTGAGAATGTTGAAGAACTGCCAGTTTGGTGTTATACGAATTGTGATGAAGTTGAACTATTTGTAAATGAAAAATCTTATGGAAAAAGAAGCCTAGAACCAGGCAAGCAACTGCATTTAGAATGGCCTAAAGTAAAATTCGAAAAAGGTCAATTGAAAGCTGTAGGTACTCGCAACGGTCAAACTATTACGACCGTATTAAACACAGCATCAGATGCGAAGCACATGGCTTTTGAAATAGATAAAGATACGCCAACAGGAAGAGGTAAATTATTCTACACGACCGTTTCATTCTACGACGAAAATGATAATTTTGTGCCACATCAAGAACATGAGATAACTTTTAGTGCAGAAGACGGCATAGAATTTATAGTATGTGATAATGGCGATCCGGAATACAGCAATTTTACAAGTAACAGCGTAAAAACATTAGGTGGATTAGCCAAAGCAATTTTCAGAGCAAACGCATCTGGAACTATTTGTGCTTCATCTTTAATAAATGGGGAGAAAGTAGACGTGCTAATTTATATAAATGTAGAGTAATAGAATTTTCCGAGCAAATGAATCCGGAACCATTTGTTCTTCAGCTTTAATAAATGGCGAGAAAGTAGGTCAGCTAATTTATGTAAATGTAGAGTAGCAGAATATTTATAAATAATAGCAATTAGGTGGATTAGCCAAAGCAATTTTCAGAGCAAATGTATCCGGACCATTTGTATTTCAGCTTTAAGTAGAATAGCAAAATAATAACACTAAGGAGTTTATAGAAGATATGAAAAAGCCAAACGTATTAATATTTTTTACGGACGATCAACGATTCGATACTATAAATGCAATGGGTAATTCAGAAATATCTACGCCAAACTTAGATAAATTCGCAAACGAAAGTATAGCTTTTAGACAAGGTCATATTATGGGTGGAACATGTGGGGCCGTATGTATGCCTTCTAGAGCCATGTTGCAAACAGGTAGAACCGTGTTTACTTTGCATGGTGAAGGAAAAGCTAAGGGTGGCATGATTCCAGAACATCACAAAATGATGCCCGAAACGTTTAAAGAAAATGGATACTTTACTCAGCATATCGGTAAATGGCATCAAGACAAAAAATCTTTTAATCGTGCCTACATGGATGCCAACAGCATATTTTGTTTTGGTAATAGCATTCCTAAAAGAAATAGCTGGTACGGTGCCGGTGGTCACTATGCTCCAGTTTTAATGGATTATGACCCAACCGGACAATATGTCTTAGAACATGCTTTCCAAATGGAAGAGGGCATGATTAAGAAAAAAGAAATTGATAAAGATATCCAAAAAAATATGCACTCCACAGATATTTTTTGTGATACTGCTCTTAACTTCTTGGATACCTACGATAAAGATCAACCGTTTTATCTTTATTTAGCCTTAGTTGCTCCGCACGATCCTAGAAATGCCCCAGAAAAATATGAAGAAATGTACTCGGCTGAAAGCGTTTCTACGCCGAAAAACTTTTTGCCGATTCATCCTTTCGATAATGGTGACCTTTGGGTAAGGGATGAAGTCCTAGAATTTTTCCCAAGACGAGAATATTCTGTAAGACGACATTTGGCCGACTACTACTCCATGATAAGTCACATAGATGCAAGATTTGGAGATGTCATGGCTAAGCTAAAAGAAAAAGGCTTATACGACGATACGATAATAATCTTTGCTGGAGACAACGGTTTAGCATTGGGACAGCATGGCCTATTAGGTAAACAAAGCGTTTACGATCACAGCATAAGAGTGCCCCTAATAATAAAACCAGCTGGAGATTTTACCCCAAGAAAAACTGATGCTTACACTTACCTTTGCGATATTTTCCCAACATTATGCGATATGTGCGGTTTCGAAAAACCAGAATCGATTAATGCTCAATCCTTTTTCAATGTTATAGAAGGAACAACCGATCAGGGCCGTGAAGATCTGCTACTGATTTATCGTAATTTCCAACGTGCTTATAAAAATGATAAATTTAAATTGATTGAGTATTTTGTTGGCCAAAAAAGAAACACTCAGCTGTTTGATTTAGAATCGGATCCGTATGAAATTACTAATCTAGCCAATGATCCGGAGTATGCATCGATATTGGAAGAGTTGCGTAAAAAACTTCAGGAAAAGCAAGTGGAGTTCTCCGATCCGTTGGTAACATGCAGTGCAGAAAAATTAGCTGAAGATATTTGGTGAAATAGGTTCGGCTCTTAAGAGGGTTGTCGTGTTAACAACACCAAAAATCAGGAAACGAGCTATCAAAAAAGAGTAGCTCGTTTTTTCGTGTGTAAAGGTCAAGTACTAAATTCAAGTGCTAAGGGTAAGAGCACAAATTTTTTTTATTTTAAAAATCGAAGGCTCGTACTCCTTTGCCGTCATCGAACGATAGATCTCGGCGATAGCTCACATAGAAAACAAAATTGCGGGGGAGGTGTCACGAAGTGATGGATGGAGAAAGCGTACATACAAGATTTTATTGCTTTTCAAGTAAATTGTAAATTTTGAAAGTTTTCATCGTCTTTCTGTCATCATTGTTAATGCGATAGCCCCTGTCAGCTAGAAATATTTCAGACTCATATCTTTATTCTAAAAATTTAGAAATATAGGAGATTTTTTGATTTCAATATAGTATAATAATCAAGATTATTTAAATGAAGTGAAGATGAAAAAATACAAAAAGTAAAGTTAGCGACCTAAAAGAGTCGGTTTTTAAACTATTTGGATGTAAAGAAAAGCCAAAAGAATATTTAGTAGTAAATGCTAAAGAATAAAGAATAAAATGCTGATATCGAGAATAGATATAAAATACATTTATTATTGTTAGCTGATATTGACAGATAGAAAATACATAAAAAAGGTAGGTTTTAAAAAGCTATGGTAAATGAAAATATTTTAAAGTTATGGTTAAGATTCGTTATACCTTCAATTGTTGGAGTTCTACTTAATACTATTTATGTAATGGTGGATGGAATATTTGTTGGCCAAGGAGCCGGTGAAGAAGCGTTAGCGGCGGTAAACTTGGCTTGGCCTGCGGTAACGATAATTTTAGGATTAGGTGCTTTATTAGGCACAGGGGCCACAATATTAGTTGCAAAGAAATTAGGTGAAAACGACAAGGACTCAGCCGAAAAGATTTTTGCTACAACAATAAAATATACTTTTTTTGTTGGATTATTTTTAATGCTTATAGGCCTCCTTTTTGCTGACTTTATAACAAAATTATTAGGCGCAAACGAAGATACATTTCAGTACACGAAAGATTATTTTGTAATAATATATTTAATGTCGATCCCATATTTATTTTCAAGCTCCCTAAATCAACTAGTAAGAGCAGACGGAAATCCGAATTTATCCATGATAATGGTTAGTACAGGCGCTATACTGAACGTTATTTTAGATTGGCTATTAGTTATAAAGTTTCAAATGGGAACTACTGGAGCCGCCTTGGCCACTGGATGTGGAGTAAGCGTTTCTACAATTATTGGATTATATTATTTTACATACGGAAAATCGAATCTTAAATTAAGAAAAAATAATTTGAAGTTTAATACTCACGTCCTAATAAATACATGTAGAATAGGAGCAGCATCGCTTTTTATGCAGCTTTCCGTAGGATTAATTATCCTAATACAAAATAACGTAATATATAAATATGGAAATACAATAGATGTAGCTGTATTTTGCGTGGCGGGTTATATTTTTTCTATTTATGCGCAAATTGCTATCGGTATAGTACAAGGGATTCAGCCAGTTATAGCCTTTCACTTTGGAGCAAGCGAATTTAAGCGATTGAAAAAATTATTAACGATAACTCTTGGAGTAAGTATTGGGTTAGGTTTATTATTTCTAGGATTTTTAGGATTATTTGGAGAAGAGTTAATTTTATTATATGGAATAAGTGAAAGCGTACTAGAAAGTGCGTACACAAGAATATTTATATTTTCTTTAGGCACGCCGGCGGTTGGAGTAGTCTATACTATGTCGTCATATTATCAAGCTACCAATAAAACAACGTATGCTAGCATAATTACGTTAGGACGAGGGCTTTTTTTGCAAGCATTTTTTGTTTTAACATTACCTATATTTTTCGGAGTAAACGGTGTATTTTTTGGTCAGGCCGCATCAGATATTTCAGCGTTATTTCTTGTACTTGGCTTAGTTTGCTTAGATGTTAGAAAGAAAAATAGCATTATCAATCCGGTCTAATATTTATAGAAAAATAAAGATCGCTATCAACAAAACAACGTATGTTAGCATAATTACGTTAGAACAAGGGCTTTTTTTGGTAAGCGTTTTTCGTTTGAACATTATCTATATTTTTCGGAGTAAACGGTGTGTTCTTTGGTCAGGCTACATCAGATATTTCAGCGTTATTTCTTGTACTTGGCTCAGTTTGCTTAGATGTTAGAAAGAAAAATAGCATTATCAATCCGATCTAATATTTATAGAAAAAGAAAGATCGCTATCAACAAAACAACGTATGTTAGCATAATTACGTTAGGACGAGGACTTTTTTTGCAAGCGTTTTTCGTTTTAACATTACCTATATTTTTCGGAGTAAACGGTGTGTTTTTTGATCAGCTCGTATCAAATATTTCTGCGTTATTTTTTGTGATCGGCCTAATTTTACTCCCTCCGGTACTTCGTACCACTTCTCTCAAAGAAAGAGGCTTAGGGCAAAGATCAAAGAATTAGTACTATCAATCCGGTTTAATATTTATATAAAAAGAAAGACCTCAAAATTATTTGAGGCCTTTTTTATTTTGATTCTAATATGATATACTAAAGCATATGTTTAATATTATGATATGACAACAAACATATATTGATATTATAAAGGGAGGGTATAATGACACTTGATATTGAGGATTTAGATTTTGCAGCAAAAACTTTTTTTTATACTACAAAATTATCAATAGCATTTGTAAATGATTTGGGGGAAACTATTTTAGTTAGAGGGCCATCCGGAAAAAGATCAAAGTTTTGTGAGTTATTAGACAAATGTACTGATGGAAATTGTCCATGTCGCTTTGAGCATCTTTGCGCTGGTGAGCAGTCTTTTAATTTAGGACAACCTTATATTTCAATTTGCCCCGCCGGATTGACTTATATAGCTATGGCTGTAACGATGGAAGGTGTATTTAAAGGGTTCTTCATATCAGGCGGATTTTTAATGACTTCGATAGAAGAATTTCCGATTAACGATATGTTTAAAAAATTTCATATAACAGATGAGATTCGGCAGAAAGAGTTTAAGGATGCATTAGATGATTTACCAAAAATTAATCCAGCGTTAACTCGATACTTCGCTAATGCTATAGAGTGCGTTACAACATCCATAATGTTAAAACATTCGTATGAATTACAAAAAAAGAATGAACAAGCTTTGCAACAGAGAAAAATTAATGAGACCATTCAAGAGAAAAAATATATTTATAACGCAGATTATTCTTATCCATTTGAATTAGAAAAGAGTCTTATAGATGCAGTAAAAAGTGGACAAACCGCAGAAGCGGCTAGTATATTAAATAAATTTTTAGGGCATATCCTATTTAGTCATGGAAATGATATAGATGTTATTAAGCCAAGAGTGTTAGAACTGTGTACTATTATTTCAAGGGTGGCCCTAGAATCTACAAAAAGAGTTGAAAACACATTGTCTTTAAATGCTATTTTTTTAAATGAACTCTCTAAAGCAAAAACTTTGGAAAATTTAGAGTTTGCTTTACAAAAAAGTATTAAAGAATTTACTGACGAAATTTGGGAATTAAATAATACTGCTGTATTTGCTCCGATTAGGCGTGCAATAAATTATCTTCATACTTATTATTATGAAGAAATTACTTTGCTAAAAGTTGCAAAGTTAGTACATCTTACACCTTCTTATTTCTCAACAATATTTAAAAAAGAAACAGGATATTCTTTTACGCAATATTTAAATAAAATTCGCATAGAAAATGGAAAGCTACTGCTTTTGGATACCTCAATGTCTATTTTAGAAGTAGCCATTGAAGTTGGATTTGATACAGATACATATTTTTGTACTGTATTTAAAAAGATAGTAGGGATTAGTCCAAATCAATTTAGGAAAGCGATATAATTTAGGTTCCTCCTTCCAACAAAGCTGACTGAGGGATTCTCGTGGTGCTGTCGCCCGAAGCCTCCTTCTACGAGGGAGGTGGCATGAAGTGTTGGAAGGATTAAGTGGAGCTGACTGAGAGATTAAAGAACTATTTCAAAAAAATAGCTTGACTTGAAAACTAATAAATGGTAAAATATTACATATAATATTTTAATACATAATAATTAATTTAATTTATTGAAAAAAAGAGAGGATGACAAAAAATGCTAGAAGATATGATTATGCTGGAAATGATATTTGAGGCACTAGGTGATGTAGGAGAGGCAATGTTTGAGGCAGTAGGTGATGTGGGAGAGATAATATTATATATGGGTTACGGAGTAGTCACTATAATGGGATTAACAATAATATTATTAATATTAAGTATCTTATTAACTATAATAAGAATGTTCAGAAGATACTAATTAGGTCAATAAAAAATTTTGTAAATAAAATTGTTAATCAGACTTGGCAAGTGAATAATTGAAATGTAATACAGTATATAATATATAGGGATATAGATTATTTATATTAGTTTTAGGAAGTTCAAGGAGGGATTATCTATGAAACGAAAATATTCGCAAGAAGAAGTCTGAGAACGCATGTACGGAAGAATATATTTCAATAAAGACGACACAAATATGTTTGTTAGAAGAAAAAGTATTGCTACGTGGACTATGAATCTTGGAAATAAATGGGTATGAATTATTCAGATTCCAATTGCGATAATTGCTGTAGTAATAGGGTGTATACTGGCATGAACACAATCAAAAATCAGTTTTAAAAATTAGGCGAGAGGCGAGAGAAAACTCTCGTCTTTTTTTGTTCAAAACTTCAATTAAACATAAAAATTCTTGTAATTGAAAACTACTTATGTTAAGGTTAATAAAATAGCAAAAATAGGGAAGGATATTAATATGAAAGACGAAATAGAAATATACTGTGATGGCGGATGCCGAGGAAATCAAAAAGATGAAAATGTTGGAGGATGGGGTGTAGTTCTTATATATAAGGACATTGTCAAAGAAATCAGTGGCAATGCTGTAAATACAACAAACAATAAAATGGAATTAACAGCTGCCATAGTAGGTTTGAGTGCAATAAAAAATAAAAGTATATCTACTAAAGTATATTTGGACAGTTCTTATGTTTTAGATGGAATAACAAAGTGGATAAATAATTGGATTAAGACCGACTTTATAGGAGCTAATAAAGATCCAATTAAAAACAAAGAATTATGGCAAGAGTTGCACAGGATTAAAAACGAATTTTCGGATATACAATTTATAAAAGTAAAAGGGCATGGTACAAATCCAGGTAATAACCGTGCGGATGAGCTATGTAATATAGAAATGGATAAGTTGTCACAGGAGTGAGAGATTAAGAAAATGTATTTAATAAGTGTACAAATCTAGGTAACAACCATGCAGACGAGCTACGTAATATAGAAATGGATAAATTGTCACAAGGGTAAGAGATTAAGAAAGTGTATTTAATAAGTGTACAAATTCAGGTAACAACTGTGCAGATGAGCTATATAATATAGAAATGGATAAATTGTCATAGGAGTGAGAAATGAAAAAAAGGTATTTAATAACTGCACTGACTTTAGGTTATTCTTTATTAGAGCCATATTTACAAAGGACAAGAAGGTACAACATAGTAGATGAGCAAGTGCCGATTAATTTTAATAATTATAAAATAGCATTCTTATCCGATATTCATTATGGTCGAACAATACATGATAAGAATCTGATGAAAATTGTTAATAAGGTAAATAAATGGAATCCCGATATCATAGTTTTAGGTGGAGACTACGTTATGGCTAAAGAATATATTGAGCCATGCTTTAGAGTTCTGTCTAAACTAAAACCAAAGGATTCTATATACGCCGTTATAGGAAATCATGATGTGGTTGAGGGATTAGAAGAAACTGAATATGAAATACGTAATAATAATATAAAATCTATAAATAACTCTGCCTATTGGATAAAAAGAGGTGATCAAAAAATAAAAATTGGTGGTGTGGGTGATTTACGAACCCAAGTCCAAATAATAAAACCAACTATAGAAAATACTAGTATAAAAGATTATGTAATTTTAGTTACGCATAATCCAAGATATATATATCAACTGAAAAAAGAGTATGATATTAATCTAGTTTTGGCTGGCCATACACATGGCGGACAGATATCAGCCTTAAAATACCTTAGTAAAATCGTCCCACCAATTATAGATCAGGCTGCTGCATTTAGTTATTTGAGTGGAAAAACTCATAAAAATGCTAGAGATATTATTGTTAGCAACGGAATTGGTACAGCTAAATTTCCAATTAGATTACTAACTTGGCCGGAAACAATTTTCATTACTTTAAATCATGGTAAGAAAAACGTAGTTACCGTAAGACAGGGTAAGAAAAAGGCAGTTACTATAAGACAGGGTAAGAAAAAAAATAGTTAAAATATAAATTAGTTGCTGAGAACATATTTTTTATATGCAGTAACTAATTTTAGTTTACTACATTAATCACATCGGATTTATTTATTAACAAATATTAATTTAGAATGAGGTTATTTTATGAAAAAAATGTTATTTGTAGTTGCCGGTTCTATCCTTTTTTCTGCTTGTAACACAAATGTAGAAACACCACCAACTGTTGCTAAAGTACCAGATTTGGAGTTTAGGGCAGAAAGTCCGTTGGCCACTGTTCCAGAAGTAGCAAAAATAATTCAAATTAGTATTTCTAGTTTTATACCGAAGGAAACGCCTTTTGGTAAAACTTATTTAGAACAGATAAATTTATTTGAAAAAAAATATCCGCATATCAAAATAAATCATGTTTTTGATACTACGGCCAATTTTTTAACGGATATTGTTTTAGACTTTAAAATGAATCATGAATCAGATATTTTATTTTTACCTGTTAATATAGTAGAAGAACAAATATCCTTAGATAAAATAAGTGATATATCTCAGATTAAGAAAATAAGGCCAACTTATGCAGAAAATATACCCGAAAATGCTTTATTACTAAGTAATGAAGTAGACAATTTAAAATTAGGCGTACCAATAAATGGCTATTATTCTGGTTTATATTATAATACTAATATATTTGAAGAATTAAATTTACCGATTCCAAAATCTTATGAGGACTTTTTATCGGTGGCCGAAGCATTAAAAGCAAATAACATTAATCCGATGACAGCGGCGCTTTCATATGATCCGCTTATGGTTTTTGAGCAGATTTTATTATCCACGAAAAATTCAGACGATCAAGCTAACGACAGTGGTATAACCAAAGCCATGATTATAGAGGCAGAAGATTCTTTTGACAATTTAATGGCGAGCAATATTTTTGATGAGCAGTCTAAAGTTAATACGCCCATTGAGGCTCAGGCTGAATTTTTTGAGGGCAATGCAGCTATGATTATAGAGGGTAACTATATTCAAAATCAAATTGGATATCCAAGTTTCTCTAGAATGATGCCATTTCCTTATGAATATGGGACGAATTCGCAGTATATAGGTAAGTTTAATACCGGATTTATTTTATCCAAACAAGGTTTTAATGATTTAGAAAAGCAGTCGGCCATAATAGAATTTATAAATTTCATGACTTCGAATGCTAGTTTAGAATTATATAAATTGGCCAATGGTGGTATAAGTCCAACAGATTTAAATAAAGCTATGTATATAGCTTCTCCTCTTACAGAAATATCCCTAGTGTCTGAAGAAGAAGTTTTAAAAAATATAAAAGAAACATTAGAAGGAAGACAAGTCGAAGCATTGGTGACTGATTCAAAAGTATCTATCGAACCTGTAAATAAACCATGGAAGGAATAATTTTTTACACGAATATGTCACTACATTAGTAAATTAAAAATATACTTTTACACGAATATAAATTGTATTATTAAATTAAAGGTATAATTTTCTAGACAAATTTTTAACAAATAAATATAAAGTTGATAGTTTCAAAAAAAATGATATGAAAATAAGGTTGCTAAAATTTACGAGAGAGAGTATTAGATGCATGATGAAAAAAATACGAATTTTATGTATATTCGGTACACGGCCGGAAGCTATTAAAATGCTTCCTTTAATTAAGCAATTAAAATCGGATGCTAGCCTAGAAACCTTAGTATGTGTGACTGCACAACATAGAGAAATGTTGGACCAAGTTTTAGAGATGTTTAATATAATTCCCGATTACGATTTGAATGTTATGACGACCAAACAGTCGCTTACAGAATTAAGCTCTAAAATATTATTAGGCTTATCAGACGTACTGGATAAAATTAATCCAGATTTGGTTTTAGTTCATGGCGATACGACTACATCCGTTATGGGTTCGTTAGTAGCGTTTTATAAGCAAATAAAAGTAGGACATGTGGAAGCTGGTCTTAGGTCTTACAATAAATATGAACCATTTCCTGAAGAAATTAATAGAAAGCTAACAGCTGTAATTGCGGACATCCATTTTGCTCCAACAAGATTGAATAAAAATAATTTGATAACAGAAGGAATTAAGCCGGACAACATTTTTGTTACCGGAAACACTATTATAGATATATTAAATACGACAGTAGAAAAAAATTATATATTTAATGAACCCATCTTAAACATGATAAATTATAATGATAAAAAAATTATTGTAGTAACCGCACATAGAAGAGAAAATTTAGATGGAGGATTAAGAGAAATATGTTTTGCTTTAAAAACTATTAAGGAAGTTTATAGTAGTGTCGAAATAATATATGCTGTCCACAAAAATCCAAATGTTTTTAAAGTTGTGAACGAAATCCTAGGCAACGTTTCGGGAATACATTTAGTAGCGCCCCTCAACTTGAAAGACATGCACAATCTTTTAGCTTTGTCCTATTTAGTATTAACAGATTCGGGAGGATTGCAAGAGGAAGTTCCGGCTTTAGGTAAACCTGTGTTAGTTCTAAGAAATGTTACAGAACGGCAAGAGGGATTATCTTCGGGAACAATTCGCTTGGTTGGAACCGACAGACAAAGCATAA
Source organism: Candidatus Epulonipiscioides saccharophilum (assembly GCA_002007295.1). Taxonomy (GTDB): domain Bacteria; phylum Bacillota; class Clostridia; order Lachnospirales; family Cellulosilyticaceae; genus Epulonipiscioides; species Epulonipiscioides saccharophilum. The sequence goes on from LNZM01000134.1 coordinate 26,507, forward strand.
TTAAAAATACCGCTGAATTATTAGAAAACGAAACTAATTATGAAAAAATGGCTAATTCTATT
>LNZM01000135.1 GCA_002007295.1 Candidatus Epulonipiscioides saccharophilum
GATCCTGGGCTACAATCTTAGACAAGATTGGCCAAATGATAGGTTATTAATTCTGCCTTGATCCTGGGCTACAATCTTAGACAAGATTGGCCAAATGATAGATCATTAATTCTACATTGATCCTGGGCTACAATCTTAGACAAGATTGGCCAAATGATAGATCATTAATTCTACCTTGATCCTGGGCTATAATCTTAAACAAGATTGGCCAAATATAGATCATTGATATATACATTGATCCTTGGCTAGTATATTAAGAAATGTGGTGAAAGTAATATGAAAAAACATATTTTAGCTATTTTGAGCCTTGCAACTTTGCCCTTAGCAGGTTGTACAGAAACAAATCAGATAGGTAATCCTTTGATTGAGGAAATGTCTGACTTATTGTCCAAAACAATGAATATAGATTATATATTTAAGGAAACGGAAGTAACGTTAATTTTAGATAGCGATTTTGCCCTAGGTAAGTATGAACCCTACGAGGGCGTTTATCTCGGTGCTTACATGGGTAATCAGGATATTAGTGAACAGGATTTCATTAATAGTTTAGAAACGGATTTAGCCTTTAAAGTATTTCACTACACTAAACCGAATTCTATTACTCCGACTGAAATTTTAAAATGTATAGCAAATAAACAAACGCCTTATTTTAAATTTTTATTTAGTGAAAAAATTAGTGACTTCTATTATTTAATTGGGGACATGAAAAGGATGTTTAATATTCCAATATTTTTAGAACTTTACCCTCTTAGTGGAAAAGAAATTACAGATCCGCAAAAGTACAAAGATTCGTATATAGAAACCTATAATATAATAAAAGAACACATACCAAATACGGTTTTTGTTTATAGTGTTGATTACAACAACATTGAGGATGCTTTAATTTTTTATCCGGGAGATGAGTATGTAGATTGGATCGGCTTAAATTTATATATGCCTAAATATGAAAACAACATTCAGATAGATTATAATAGGCTAAAAACGCAACTAGACGTATGGTATAAATCTTTTCAGGAAAAAAAGCCCTTAATGTTTTCCGGCCTAGCTATATCTCATTACTCTAGCGTGGATTTAACTTATACAATTGCAGAGACTATGGAGAACTTAAACTTTTTTTATGCAGACATGCTAAAAGAATATCCGAGGATTAAAGCCATTTTATATACCGATGTAGACAATCGAGATTACGGCAAAGAAGATGATTTTAGAATTTCGATTAATGAAGATTTGACTAAGTTGGCCAAAAAATTATGGAATGAAGATATCTTTTTACATCAACTATCCGATAATACCGCTGAAGATCAATCCAGTAAAATAGCGTACACGGTGCCAGCATATATCTATAATGATATATATTATGTGCAGGATATTTATGTTAAAAATATAATTGATTCTGAAATTCTAAATACCATTGAGGTTTTCAAAGACATAGAAGGTAATATATATTATCCGCTGGAATATTTGTCAAACTAATATTGAATCATTCTACATTTTATGTTATACTCTATAAAAAGTTTAACTATAAATGTAGGAGGGGATTTATGGATAATCAAAAACACAATATAATTTTATTACTGGGTGTGATTTTCACTATAATATTTACTATTTTTGCTACCATGCGTCATAATTTTATAATCACTGATGAATTACAGAAACTATCAGTTAATACATTAAACGAGATAACCTTACAACAGCAAAGTGAGTTAAACGACACTATAGATTCTAATATGGAATTAATAAATTTATTATCTATATCGTTGGCTTCTGCAAGTGAGAATGTAGATTCATTTGTTATATCAGAATATGCAAATATATTTAAATCCATATCTTCAATGAACAATATATATATTATTGATCATAATGGACATGGAACTTTACTGAAGACGAACGAGCCTTATACAGTGAATGAGCAGACTTTACAAAAAGTAAAAAATACTTTAAAAAATGAATATTATATTTCTAAGCCTGTTATGTCAGAGGTTTTAAATGAAGAAGTGCTTTTATTGATAGCTCCTATCATTACAAATCAAAATACAGAAGGATATGTTATTGGAGAATATACTATTTCTCACTTTATAAAAAAGTTCTCTGTACCGTTTGAGAATGGTCATATTTTAATAGTTGATAACAATGGAGATATAATAATTGAAAATATGTCCGAAGATTATATGCCAGCAGAAAATTTACTCGAAGTTTTAGAAGATCCCGATTTAACCAATAAAGTTTTACAAAACATTATTGATAGAAAACCCATGAGTATTTTAACCACAATGGATCAAATAGCATTAGAAAAAAATATTAAGGTTGGGCAACTTCAACCCCTAAGCTTTAATCAATGGTCTATATTTAATATTGTACCAGAAAGAACAATTAATAATTTGACTTATGATATTATGAATGAAACAAATATACTGACTTCTAGTATAGTGCTTTTTTTAATCTTATTAGTTATAATGAGCTGTTTAAAACAAAAAAATACTTATGACGCAATTCACATGTTAGCTTATTACGATGAATTGACTGGTCTACCAAATTTAGTAAAATTTAAAATAGAAGCTGTACGACTTTTAGCGAATAATAAAGATAAAGAATTTAGTATAATTAAATTAGACATTTTGAATTTTAAATCTATAAATGAACTTTACGGATACGAAACAGGTAATGAAGTGCTGCGTGCATTAGCTGAGGTTGTACATAATCAGGATGTAGAAAATTATTTTTGTGCCAAAGTAGATGTAGACGAATTTTTACTATTAGGTCCTAGCGAAATTTTTGAAGAATTAAAGGATGATCCGAATTTAAATAGTAATAAATTTAAAGAAGCTGTATCCATAATTCCATCGCATGATATCAAAATTTTGTACGGTAGATATATAATTGAAAGAGAAGACACTGATATAGCTAAAATTATTGCTAATGTAAATATAGCACATCAAAAAGCCAAAGCAACTAAAAATTTATATTTTTGTGACTATGACGAAAAATTCAAAAAAAATATGCTAAAGGCTACAGCTATTACTAATAAAATGAAAACAGCTCTTGAAAATAAAGAATTTAAGGTAGTACTCCAACCGAAATACAATACTATTACAGAGAAAGCCGTTGGTGCAGAAGCCTTAGTTCGATGGATAGACGATGATGGAAACGTGTTTTTTCCGGATGAGTTTATTCCTTTATTCGAGAACAACGGTTTTATTACTAGATTAGATAAATATATGCTCAGTGAAGTTTGTAAATTAATTAATGCTTGGGCCGATGTTGGGATAACTCCTTTGCCGATTTCCGTAAATTTCTCTAGAGTACATTTAGATAATCCAAATTTTCCTCAAGAGATCAATAATATTTTAGCAACATATAACGTGGATCCAAAGTATATAGAAGTTGAAATAACAGAAAGTACTATCCTAGAAAATGAGTTAAGATTTATCAATATGCTGAAAAGTTTTAAAGATAGTGATATAGAAGTAGCTATAGATGATTTTGGTTATGGCTATTCTTCATTAGGATTTTTAAAAGATTTTGATGTAAGCATAATAAAACTAGATAAGAGCTTTTTTAGTTTAGATGTTAATAATAGGAAAAGTCATATTGTTATAGAGAATATCATAAATATGTTAAAAAAATTAAGTATAACCGTAGTAGTAGAGGGCGTAGAAACCAAGGAACAATTAGATTTTCTAAAATCTACAGATTGCGATATGGTGCAGGGATATTATTTTTCTAAGCCGATTCCAATAAAAGATTTCAATAAAAACATTTTAGGATTGGATATCTAATATAAGTTGGTTTTTAGCACTTTTAACCATCGAATGGAGGAATTTATGGACGAGGGTTTTTTAATTAAACAAGCCCAAAACGGAGACGTAGAGGCTTTTGAGATACTGATAAAGAATTATGAACATACAATTTATAGCATTTGTTTTAATGTATTAAAAAATGAAGCGGATGCCTTTGATGCGGCACAAGATGTTTGTATAAAAGTGTGGAAACAAATAAAAAATTTTGAAAACAAATCTAAATTTAGTACCTGGGTATACAGAATAGCTACAAATCAATGTTTGGATATATTAAGGAAGGAAAAAAATAAAAAGACACTTTCTATACATCAAAATGAGGACTGGGTACTAGAAATAGAAGATAAAAAAATCAACATAGAAAAACAAGTAGAGGATGCAGAACGCATAAGGATACTGAAAGTAGCATTAGATGAATTAAAAAAGGAGCATAGTTCTATAATAATCTTAAAGGATGTAAAAGAACTAACCTATGAAGAAATAGCAGCAGATCAAAACATATCATTAGGGACGGTTAAATCGAGATTATTTAGGGCCAGAACGGCTCTAAAAAACATTTTACAACAAGACAAGGAACCTTATCGAAGTTTTTGGCGTCATATTAATAGAGAGGGGGGGTTATAATGCGATGCGACTTAGAACAGTTATCTTTATACGTAGATGAAGAAATGGATTTACCTCAAAAACTAGAAATAGAAAAGCATTTAAAAACTTGTACAAATTGTCAAAATGATTTGAAAATGATGTTGGAAATAAAAGAGCAGTTAGCAAACTTTACTATGTTAAATGAAATAGAATTACCTAATAATTTCCATGATGCACTTATGCAAAAGATACATTTACAAACGATAAATTCGCAAACGATACACAAAGATAAAAGTATTACAAATATTAAAGATCAAAAAAACATCAAACATATTCTATATAATAAATATTATTTATCCGCTGCTAGCATTTTTATAATAGGTATAGTTGGAGTTAGTGTTTACTTTAATCAAGATCCCAATAAAACTCATATGACTCCTGTAGCAATTCCAGATATGTTTACGTATAAACATACTGATGATTACCCTATTAACCCTTCTGAACAGATAATTACAAGATCTATTCAGGAATCGCCACCTGTAGCACCTATGGATAATTTTATGAATTATAGTATTGAAGCGAATGCTACAAATAGAGAAGTGATAGAAAAATTTAAAAAACAGATGCAAGAGAAAAATTTAGAATATTGGGATAATAGTATAGAAAATAAACTTCATTATACTATAGAATCTGAAAAGGATTATTTGATAATCAAAGAATATTTTGAAGAAAATCCACAAGATACAAATGAGCAGCTAATATTTAGTGAATGGCCTGAGAATGAACTGTTTGATTTAATTATTTATTATCCTTGATAGAATCCTTGACATAGAGTATAAGCTTTGTTAAATTTAAGTAAGACGAGAAGATTTTTTGTCTATGACAGAAGGTCTTTTTTTTTTATGAAAGAGGTTGAAATATTATGGAAAAGACAATGCAAGAAATTGTTGCTATAGCAAAGTCTAGAGGATTTGTATATCCCGGATCTGAAATTTATGGTGGTTTAGCTAACACTTGGGATTATGGGCCTTTAGGCGTGGAACTAAAAAATAATATAAAAAAGGCTTGGTGGAAAAAATTCATTCAAGAAAATCCATTAAACGTAGGTGTAGACTGCGCAATATTGATGAATCCTATGACCTGGAAAGCTAGTGGCCACTTAGGTGGATTTTCCGATCCTTTAATGGATTGTAAATTATGTAAGGAAAGATTTAGAGCCGATAAACTTATAGAAGACTATATGAAAGCTAATGATATAGAAGAGATAGTGGACGGCTGGTCTAACGAAAAAATGCAAAATTATATATCCGAACATAACATTGAATGCCCATCATGTCACGGACATGACTTTACGGATATAAGACAATTTAATCTAATGTTTAAGACCTTTCAGGGTGTTACAGAAGACTCTAAGAATACTGTTTATTTAAGGCCGGAAACTGCACAAGGTATATTTGTTAACTTTAAAAACGTTCAGAGAACATCTCGTAAAAAAATTCCTTTTGGAATAGGACAAATTGGTAAATCCTTTAGAAACGAGATAACACCCGGCAATTTTATTTTTAGAACTAGAGAATTTGAACAAATGGAGTTAGAATTTTTTTGCAAACCCGGTAGTGAATTAGACTGGTTTGTAACATTAAAAGAAACGTGTAAAAATTGGCTTTTAAATTTAGGTATAAGTCAAGATAGCATACGTATGCGAGATCATGAAAAAGAAGAGCTATCCCATTATAGCAATGCAACAAGTGATATAGAATTTAAATTTCCTTTCGGTTGGGGAGAGCTTTGGGGGATAGCCAGTAGAACGGATTACGATCTAAAGCAACATATGGAATATTCCGGTGAAGACATGAATTATTTTGATCCAACAACCAACGAAAAGTACATTCCGTATTGTATAGAGCCATCTCTCGGTGCTGACCGTGTTACACTAGCCTTCTTATGCGAAGCTTATTGTGAGGAAACGTTAGAGGATGGCGAAACTAGAAATATTTTTAAATTCCATCCTGCTTTGGCGCCAGTTAAGGCGGCTGTATTACCGTTGTCCAAGAAGCTTTCTACAGAAGCTATGGAAGTGTATAGCAAAATAGCCCATCACTTCAATGCTGAATATGATGAGGCCGGATCTATTGGTAAAAGATATAGAAGACAAGACGAAATTGGAACGCCATTATGTATCACTTACGATTTCGAATCCAAAGAGGATCAGTGTGTAACCATTAGGGATAGAGATTCTATGAAGCAAGATCGGGTTAAAATTGATGAGATTGTAAACTATATTTCGCAAAAAATAGATTTTTAATGAATTTATATAAGAATTGAGCCTAGACAAAGTAAAGTTATTTGTTATAATAGAGAGCGACAAAAAAATTTAATTTCAATGGAGGTATAATAACATGGCACATAAATGGGTCTATATGTTTAAAGAAGGAGATATGAATAAAAATCTTCTAGGCGGAAAGGGTGCAAACCTTTGCGAAATGACTAAACTTGGACTTCCAATTCCACAAGGCTTTATTGTTACGACAGAAGCTTGTACGAACTATTATAAAAATGACAAAAACTTGTCTGACGAAATAATAGGACAAATAAAATCCTCATTGGCTAATTTAGAAGAGATTTCAGGCAAAAAATTTGGTGATACACAAAATCCATTATTAGTATCCGTTCGTTCAGGAGCTAGAATATCTATGCCAGGTATGATGGATACAGTATTAAATCTTGGATTAACAGACGTATCTGTAGAAGGATTAGCAAAGAAAACAGGAAATCCGAGATTTGCCTATGACTCATATAGAAGATTTATACAAATGTTTTCGGATGTTGTTATGGAGCTACCTAAGTCTAGATTTGAAGTTATAATCGACGAACTTAAAGAGAAAAAGGGCGTTCATTTAGACACAGATTTAGATGCAGATGATTTAAAAGAAATGGTATTAAAATTTAAAGAGTTCTATAAAAAGGAATTAGGAAAAGATTTCCCACAAGATCCAGAAGTTCAGCTATTAGAAGCAGTTAAGGCCGTATTCAGATCTTGGATGAATTCTAGAGCAATTTCTTATCGTAGAATGAATGATATTCCATCTGACTGGGGAACAGCAGTTAACGTACAAATGATGGTATTTGGAAATATGGGTGACACATCCGGAACAGGAGTAGCCTTCACTAGAAATCCATCTACAGGTGAAAAACTAATTTATGGAGAATATCTAATCAACGCTCAAGGTGAAGACGTTGTGGCAGGAGTTAGAACACCACAACCTATTAGCCATTTAGAGCAAGATATGCCAGAAGTATATAAAGAGTTTATGGCCATAGCAAACAAGTTAGAAGATCACTATAAAGATATGCAGGATATGGAGTTTACAGTAGAGGATAAAAAACTTTACTTCTTACAAACAAGAAATGGTAAGAGAACAGCTGCATCCGCTTTAAAGATTGCTGTAGAACTTGTTAAAGAAGGTATGATTACAGAAAAAGAAGCTGTGCTTAGAGTTGAGCCGAAACAATTAGACCAGCTTCTTCATCCAACGTTCGACCCTGCAGCATTAAAGCAAGCTAAGCCGATTGGAAAAGGATTACCAGCATCTCCTGGTGCAGCTACAGGTAAAGTTTATTTTACAGCCGAAGACGCTAAGGTTGCAGCAAGTAAAGGCGAGGATGTTATCTTAACTAGATTAGAAACTTCTCCAGAAGATATCGAGGGTATGCATGCATCTAAAGGTATTTTAACCGTAAGAGGTGGTATGACCAGCCATGCGGCCGTTGTAGCTCGTGGTATGGGTACTTGTTGCGTATCCGGATGTGGCGAAATAAAAATCAATGAACACGATAAAACTTTCACTTTAGATGGTAAAACTTATAAAGAAGGAGATTATATTTCTCTAGACGGTTCTACCGGAAACATCTATGGAGAACAAATCAAAACTGTTGAAGCAGAAATTAGCGGTGAATTTGAGAAATTTATGCAATGGGCTGACCAATATAGAACTATGAAAGTTAGAACTAATGCAGATACTCCAGCCGACGCTAGAAAAGCTGTAGAATTTGGTGCCGAGGGTATTGGCCTTTGCCGTACAGAACATATGTTCTTTGATGAAGATAGAATTAAAAAGGTTAGAAAAATGATCGTTGCTAAAGAAGTTGACGAAAGAAAAGCTGCCCTTAAAGATTTACTACCTCTTCAAAAAGGTGACTTCATTGGTATTTACGAAGCTATGGGTGAAAGACCGGTTACTGTTAGATTACTAGATCCTCCTCTGCATGAATTTTTACCAACCGAAAAAGCAGATATAGAAGAAATAGCAAAAGAGATTGGTGAATCCTATGAAACTTTACAAGCTACTATAGATAGCCTGCATGAATTTAACCCGATGATGGGTCACCGTGGCTGTAGATTATCTGTTTCTTATCCAGAAATTGCTGATATGCAAGCTAGAGCTATCATTGAAGCGGCCATCGCTGTTAAGAGAGCACAAAATTATAATATAGTTCCAGAAATTATGATTCCTCTTGTTGGTGATAAAAAAGAATTAGAATATGTTAAAGATATTATCGTTAAAGCTGCGGACGAAACTATTGAAAAAGAAGGTATCCAATTAGATTATTTAGTTGGTACTATGATAGAAATTCCAAGAGCAGCCCTTTTAGCCGATCAAATCGCAGAAGAAGCAGCCTTTTTCTCATTCGGTACAAACGATTTAACTCAGATGACTTTCGGATTCTCTAGAGATGATGCCGGTAAGTTCTTAGAAGATTACTATGAAAAAGGTATCTATGAATCAGATCCTTTTGCTAAGCTAGATCAAGCTGGTGTTGGTCAATTGGTTGAAATGGCCGTAACCAAAGGTCGCCAAACTAGACCAAATATTAAATTAGGTATTTGTGGCGAGCATGGTGGGGATCCTTCTACTATAGAATTCTGTCAGAAAATAGGATTAAATTATGTTTCTTGCTCTCCTTTCAGAGTTCCAATTGCTAGGTTAGCAGCAGCTCAGGCAGCTATTACCCAAAATAAATAATATTTTAAAGAGGACATGCTTTTTAGCTGTCCTTTTTTATTATTTTCTTGTCCCTTTTAATAATTATTGTTTTTTTTGTGAAAAATGAATATTAAAGGCATATTATAAATATATATAAAAAGAACATAACTTTCAATATACATAATAATTTTAAGCTATAGTCAATATTCTACACTTTATTTCAAGAGTAGAGAATTTAAAATAATTTTATAATAAACTATTGTATATTCTATAATATGTATATAGTATCCAAAATATGGATATGATATAATATAACTAAAAGATATAATAGAACGATCATCCGCTTAATAGATAAAAAAATTAAACTGTGATTATATTTTTCTTTTTACTTGTCAATACTATATAGAGAGAAAAAAGCGGAACTTTGACAACGTGATTGTATCGCCTAAGTTAGGAAGGAACATATGTATTTTGCGGAAGATTTTATTGAAAGAATAAGAATACAAACAGACATCGTCTCTATTATTTCTGAGTATACTAACTTAATAAAAAGAGGAACATATGCATATGTGGGTAAATGCCCATTTCATAATGAGAAAACACCATCTTTTTCAATAAGTCAGGATAAACAAATGTATTATTGTTTCGGATGTGGAGCGGGTGGAAATGTAATAACTTTTGTAATGGAGAAAGAAAATTTATCTTTTGGCGAGACTATAGAATATTTAGCCACAAAAGCTAATATTCCTCTTGAATATGATAATAGTAACAAAAACCATAACCGTGAAGCTTTTTTTAAAAAGGATACTATGTTTGAATTTTATAGAAAAGCGGCACGTTTTTATTATTATAATTTAGTGCACAATATCCCTGAATATGTGAAACAATATCTTGCACATAGAAAAATTAATGAACACACAATAAAGAAATTTGGGCTAGGTTTTGCTCCAGATTCTTTTAATGCATTATATAATTATTTAAAATCAGAGGGTGCAACGGACCAAATTCTAGTAGAAAGCGGTCTTTGTGCTATTAGCTCTAAAACTAAACAAATTTATGATAAATTTAGAAATAGATTAATATTTCCGATTATAAGTCCAACGAAAAAGGTAATAGCATTCGGTGGTCGAGTTTTCGGAAATGAGAATCCTAAATATTTAAATTCTCCTGAAAACTTAATCTTCCATAAAGGTAATAATCTATATGGCTTACATTTAGCCAAAAAGCAAAACCATGATTACTATATTTTAGTGGAAGGATATATGGATGTCATTGCTCTTCACATGGCAAATTTTTCTAATGCTATAGCATCCCTAGGTACCGCCTTTACTTCGGATCAAGCAAAGCTATTACATCGATATACTAATGATGTGGTTATAATTTATGATAGTGATGCCGCCGGTCAAAAGGCTAGCCTGAAAGCAAGTAAAATTTTAAGATCAGAAGGTTTTAATGTAAAAATTTTAGAACTTATAGGTGCTAAAGATCCGGATGAGTTTATAAATAGGTATGGTCCGAAACAATTGCGTCAGGCTATAGATAGCTCTCATAGTGATGTTTGGCATGAAATTATTAAAATTCAATCCTTATACGATTTAAATAATGTTTATGAAAAACTTAAATTTTTAGAAGAAGTTTCTTTTATTCTTGCCAATTTAACGAACTCTATAGAACAAGAACTCTATATCAGCGAAGTTTCTTTAAAGTTTAGCATCGAAAAGTCGGCGATAACAAACGAAATGAAGAAAAAAATTGTTCAAAATACCAAAGATAATGAAATTGTCTATAAAAACCATTCTAAGAAAAATGATATTGAAGTTGATTTATTATCTGTGCTATATCACAACCCTACTATATATGATGACATTTCCGGATTTGTATTTCCAGAATTATTTACTGAAGGGGTAAAACGAAATATAGCTTACCATTTATGTAATAAAGAAACAATAGATACAGATTTATTGATTAAACAATACCCTAATGTAGACGACCAAAAAATTATCTCATCTATTATAGTTGGTGAAGATCTTAGATATAGAGAAATATCTATTTTAAGTAAAATGATTAGCGGGACCATTAAAAATCTTACGGAATCTTATCATGCAAATATAATGCGTGTTTCCAATAATCCACAAGAGCTACAATATGCAACTAATCTTAAAAATAATTTAAATCGTTTAATCGAGTTGAATATTGTTCCAAAAAATGGTTAAAATAGTAGACGATGAAAGGAATGTGAGAATATTGAAAGATGAACTACAACAGCAGCAAAAAATGACATTTAAGATTAGACTAGACCAACTTTTAGTTTTAGCTAAGGATAAAAATGGAGTGTTAGAGCAAAAGGACATAACAGACGCATTTTTGGACTTAGAATTAGAGCCTACCAAAATTGAGCAAGTATATGAATTTTTAGAGGCTCAGAGTATTGATATTATAGGGGAACTTTCGAGTATCGAAAATAATACTCTAAATGAAGATATCATAGACTTTACTTTGCCCGAAGGAGTAAGTATAGATGACCCTGTTAGGATGTATCTTAAAGAGATAGGTAAAGTACCACTCCTTTCCGCTGATGATGAAATTAAGCTAGCAAAACGCATGGAATCTGGCGATGGAGAAGCTAGAAAGCGCCTTGCGGAAGCTAATCTTAGGTTAGTAGTTAGTATAGCAAAAAGATATGTCGGTCGAGGAATGTTGTTTTTAGATTTAATTCAAGAAGGGAATTTAGGATTAATTAAGGCTGTTGAAAAGTTTGATTATACAAAGGGCTATAAATTTAGTACCTATGCAACTTGGTGGATTAGACAAGCAATTACAAGAGCAATTGCAGACCAAGCTAGAACAATTCGAATTCCTGTTCATATGGTAGAAACGATAAATAAATTAGTTAGAATACAAAGACAACTTTTACAAGAATTAGGCCGAGATCCTCAACCAGAAGAAATAGCAAAAGAAATGGAATTAAGCGTTGGTAAAGTAAGAGAAATAATGAAAATTTCTCAAGAGCCTGTTGCTCTAGAAACACCTATAGGAGAAGAAGAAGACACCAATTTAGGCGATTTTTTAGCCGATGAAGATGCCCCAGCTCCGGCGGAGGCTGCAGCCTTTACTTTGTTAAAAGAACAGTTAATAGAGGTCCTAGATACACTTACTGATAGAGAACAAAAAGTATTAAAACTAAGATTTGGTCTAGACGATGGCCGTGCTAGAACTCTTGAAGAAGTCGGCAGAGAATTTAATGTAACTCGTGAGCGTATAAGACAAATAGAAGCAAAAGCTCTTAGAAAACTTAGACATCCTAGCCGTAGTAAAAAGTTACGAGATTATTTAGAATAAAATGAGGAGTTACATCTTAACTTCTCTTTTTTAAAGTTAAGCTAAGAAAGTGAGTGTCATGACCAAAAGATTATTAACAATAGCAAATTTAGTACAAAAAAATTCTCGGGTGGCTGATATTGGTACAGATCACGGATTTGTACCAAAATATTTGATAGATCAAAATATAGCTAGTTTTGTTTTAGCATGCGATATCAATCTCGGCCCCCTAGAAAGAGCTAAGAACTTTATCGGCCTAAATAGTAATATCGAGATTAGGCAAAGCGACGGGCTAGCTAATATAAAAAAAGAAGATAATATAGATACTATAATTATTTCTGGTATGGGTGGGCATTTAATTACAAATATATTGGCCAAAAATTTTCATACTACCCAATCCATAAAACAACTTATACTTTCTCCACACAATGCACAAAATAGCGTTAGAAAATTTCTTCATAACTCAAATTTTAAAATTATAAACGAAATTTTCTTAAAAGATATGTCTAAATTCTATGTTATAATAATAGCAGAAAAAGGATCCGAATCATATAATAATGAATATGAATATGAATATGGTCGATTTAATATTAAAAAGTTAAATTTAGCTTTTCAAGAATTTGTAAACCATAGAAAAATAATCCTAACCGGTATATTAAATAATTTGGATCCGTCTTCTACCAGATATGCTATAGTAAATAAGGAACTGGAGGACTTAAAATGTATACTTTAGGAAATGTACTAGAAATTTTAGATGAACTGGCCCCTATTGAGTTGGCTGAAGAGTGGGATAACGTGGGCATTTTAATTGGATCCAAAAGCGATAGTGTAAGCAAAATTATGTGTGCTTTAGATTTAAACGAGGATATAGCCGACGAAGCTATTACTTTAGGCGTAGATTGTATAGTAACGCATCATCCATATATTTTTATGGGTATTAAAAAAATAAATTATTCTGAAGCTACTGGAAAGGTTTTACGCAAATTAATAAAAAATGATATAGGGCTAATATCAATGCACACTAACCTAGATAAAACAAAAGATGGTATAAACGATGTAATCTGTAAGGGCTTAGGTGTCGAAATAATAGATGTAGATAATTTTTTAAGATGGGGGAAAATTATTCCAAGTACATTAGAGGAATTTATAATAAAAGTCAAGAAATTTTTTGATATTGATCTATTAAGAGTAGTAGGGGATAAAAAAGGAAAGATAAAAACTATTTCAGTGTGTTCAGGTAGCGGTTCAGAATTTTTAAATCAGGCCGCCACCGTGAGTGATGTATATATTACAGGAGACCTAAAATTTCATGAAGCACAGGGAGCGATTAACAAAGGTTTAGTAGTATTAGATATTGGACACTACAATAGCGAAAAAATAATTATTCCGTATCTTGTAGACTATTTAAAATCAAAATTACAAATTGACATAATTAATACGAATATTTGTGCGGAAGTGTTTCAAACAGTGTAATCAGGTCACTGTTCTAAGGGGGAAAAGTATGGAGACTTACTTTGATTTAGTAAAGGAAAAATATTATAATAAAGATGTATGTGCTTTTAAAGGCACAAAAGGTTTAATTGAATTAAATTCTAAGATTGATGAAATGGATGTAATGCCAATATTTTTAAAAGATAAAGATGGTATGAGAATATTTGAACGAACTTGTACATTTTTAATGATTGTAGCAACCAAGTTATTGTTTAACGAACAAATTGTGATTAATCATCACATGTCGGGAGGATATTTCGGAGAGTTTGTCGACTCAAGTTTTAATGTGTCGAATAACATTGGAGCAATTAAAGCAAAGATGCTAGAATTAGTTGAACAAAATTTACCGATAAACAAAAAAGTTTTACCTGTTGGCAAAGCTATAGATTTTTTTGAAAGTATGGGTATGCTAGACAAAAGCGAGTTAATCAAATATAGAAGGACATCCACAATAAATACTTATATATTAGAGGGTGTAAGAGATTATTTTTATGGTTATATGCTCCCTAATACTGGATGTATTAAAGTATTTGATTTATATGCATATGGACATGGCTTTATGCTATCATTTCCAGATAAAAAGGATCCGACAAAGTTAGCTCAGAAAAAAGACGAACCAAAATTATTTGAGGTATTTACAGAAGCTAAACAATGGGCTAGGATTTTAGGAGTGGATACTGTAGCGAAGCTAAACCAAAAAGTAGTATCAGATGAGATAGCAGATTTAATTAGGATGCAGGAAGCATTACATGAAAAGAAAATTGCCAAAATTGCTGATAACATTGCATCATATGGTACTAAAAAAGTTATTTTAATAGCAGGGCCGTCTTCATCGGGTAAAACTACGTTTTCGAAACGATTATGTGTTCAGTTAAAGGTTAATGGGATGACTCCTGTTTTAATTTCCATGGATAACTATTTTGTAAATCGAGAATTTACTCCTGTGGATGAGAATGGAGATTTGGATTTTGACGACATTGCAGCCTTAGACACTAAATTATTCAATATTCATTTAAAAGATTTAGTAGAAGGGAAAGAAGTGGAAATACCTAGTTTTAACTTTAAACTAGGTAAACGAGAATATAAGGAAGATTTTGTAAAGTTAAACGATGGTGATGTTTTAGTTATCGAGGGGATACATGCCCTTAATGAAAAAATTAGTTCTAGCATAGAAAAAGATAAGAAGTATAAAGTTTATGTTAGTGCTTTAACTCAGTTAAATATTGATAATCATAATCGAATTCCGACAACAGATACTAGACTTATGCGCAGAATGATTCGAGATAATACGTACAGAGGTATTAGCCCTGAAGTTACACTATCTATGTGGCCGTCAGTTAGACGTGGTGAAGAGAAGAATATTTTTCCTTTCCAAGAAGAGGCTGATGTTATGTTTAATAGTGTCCTTATTTATGAATTAGCTGTATTAAAACAAAAGGCTGAAGCATTACTTTTTAGTATCAGTAGAAGTTCTCCTTATTTTGATGAATCCAAACGATTATTAAAATTTTTAGAATATTTCTTAGGTATAGATACTAATGAAATTCCATGCAATTCACTTCTTAGAGAATTTATTGGTGGTAGTTGCCTAGAGTAAGCACGCTAAAGAGGATACGATTTTTGTCGTATCTTTTTTTTTTCAGTCTACTTAATTTTACAAATTATACGAATATTATGGTATACAATAAATAAAACGGATAACGAGGGCAATTATGCAAATTATTTATATTGATATATTATTTACGATTAACTTTATTATGGACATTTTTATATTTTTTACTGGGAGCTTACTATACAAAAGGGTGCCTTTTAAAAAATTAGTGTTGGCTAGTACCGCCGCAGCAATATTATCTTGTCTGGTGGTAATGTTTCCGAATTTAGAAAAGCTTTCTTTTAATTTATATTATATATTCCTTCCCTGTATTCCTATAATTTTATTATACGGAACAAAAAATTTTTTTAAGGTATATTTAATCAATTTTTTTTGTGCCTGTATGATAGGTGGAGTTGCTTTTAACGTTTATTTTTATAGTGCTACTATGCTAGGTAGTAAAGCATCTTTTATCTTAACTATATTATGTGGGGCGATCATTTCTTTTCTAACGTATTATTTTTTAATTGCCATGAGAAAAAAGTTTTTACTTATCATTGGTGAAGCTTTTATTTCATTTGAGTTATTCGGAAATACAGTTAATCTAAAAGGTATAATTGATACAGGCAATATGCTTTATACAGCTTTTAGCAAAGAACCTGTAGTAATTGTAGCTTTAAGTAAAGTGAAAAAGTATTTAGGCCCAGAATTATTAAAATTTGTGGACGAAATTGATACTGGAAAAGAATCTCTAAAGATGTTAGACAAAATTTCTCTTATACCATTTAACAGTGTCGGGTGCAAGAGTGGATTAATTGTAGGAATAAAAGTTATGAATGTAACAGTAAAACGAGGAACCAAAAAATATGTACATAGGAATGCAATAATAGGACTGTCATCGGAGCTTTTTAAAGAAGATATTAATGTGCTTATACATCCAGATTTGGTAAATTAGGAGGCGATTTATGTGGGTATTTTTAACAAAATGGTGAATATTGCTCAAGATACGTATTTCAAAGTACTGCGAAATCAAGTAGGGCAAATTCATTATATCGGGGGGAGTGAAGTTCTACCGGCTCCACTAAGCAAGGAGGAAGAGAACGAACTTTTAATACAAATGATAGAGTACCCTGATAATGATGAAAAAATTAATGAAATTAAAAAAATATTAATAGAAAGAAACTTAAGATTAGTAGTTTACATCGCAAAAAAATTTGAAAATACTAATAAGGGTATGGAAGATTTGATTTCCATTGGTTCTATTGGTTTGATCAAGGCTATAAACACTTTTAAGCCTGATAAAAAAATTAAACTAGCAACATATGCATCTAGATGTATTGAAAACGAGATTTTAATGGACATACGTCGGACCAATAAACTAAAAGTAGAAGTTTCTATTGACGAGCCGTTAAATACGGATTGGGATGGTAATGAACTATTATTATCCGATATATTAGGTACTGATTTTGATTCTGTGTATAGAAATATAGAAGATGAGGTTGACAAGGCTCTTTTGAATACAGCATTAAATCAACTTACTTCTAGAGAAAGAGAAATTGTAGAGCTGCGCTATGGATTTAAAAATGAAGGAAAAGAAAAAACTCAAAAAGAAGTTGCTGATATGCTAGGCATCTCACAGTCATATATATCAAGGCTTGAGAAGAAAATCATTGGTCGGTTAAAAAAAGAAATGAAAAAAATGAGCTAAAACATGTATAATTTATATTCAGGTGGGTATCCTATATCTAAGGCTGATAAGACAACTTTTAAGGAATGACTAGGAGGATTCTACATGGCAATTAATAAAGTTGAGATTTGTGGTGTTAATACCGCTAAATTACCCACCCTAACGAATCAAACAAAAGAGCGATTATTCAAGCTTATTTTACTTGGTAATACAGATGCTCGCCAAGAATATATTGTTGGCAATTTAAGACTTGTACTTAGTGTAATTCAGCGATTTAATAATCGGGGGGAACATGTAGATGATTTATTTCAGGTAGGGTGCATTGGTCTTATTAAGGCGATTGATAATTTTGACACTACTCAAGGAGTAAAGTTTTCCACCTACGCAGTACCTATGATTATAGGAGAAATTAGAAGATACTTAAGAGACAATAATGCAATTAGAGTAAGTCGGTCACTAAGAGATACGGCATATAAAGCTTTACAAGTCAAAGAAAAATTATTAAGACAAAATTCTAAAGAACCGACTATTGAGGAAATTGCTGAAGTACTAGAAATTGCTACAGAAAATATTGTATTTGCTTTAGATGCTATACAGGACCCGATCTCACTATTCGAACCTGTCTACCATGACGATGGTGATGCTTTATTTATTATGGATCAAGTTAGTGATGAAAAATCTCAAGATGATATTTGGCTAGAAAATATTGCATTAAAAGAAGCAATGAAAAGATTAAATGATAGAGAGAAACATATTTTGACATTGCGTTTTTTTGCTGGTAAAACTCAAATGGAAGTAGCTGATGAAATTGGGATTTCTCAAGCTCAAGTTTCGAGACTTGAAAAAACTGCTCTAAAACATATGAAAAAGTATATTTAAGACAAGTAAAGAATATAGTAGTTATAAGGGGGGTAACGCTATGATTATGAGGATGGGGAGCATGCACCGCAAAGAAGTTATTAATATCTTAAATGGTGTTAAATTAGGCTATATTTGCGATGCAGAAGTTGAATCTAGTACTGGACACGTTACGGCACTTGTTGTTCCAGGCCCTGCAAAAGTAATGGGGATTTTTGGAAGAGAATATGAATGGGTCATACCGTGGGAAAATATAAGACAGATCGGTAAAGATACTATCTTAGTAGAGGTACCTGATAATGAACAACCAAGAAGATGACTTTGTCCCTTTTCAGAGTCATTTTGATTTTTTATATGGGAGGGATAGGAAATGTTAGAAATAGAAGATATATTATTGTGGATAAATAATCCCCATAATTTAAATGAATTAGGATGGTGCTATTATTACAGTAAGGGAGTAGCGCAGGATTTTGCTATGGCAGCCATGCTATTTGAAAAAGCAGCAGAAGCAGGATTTGCTTATGCTCAATATAATTTAGCAAAGTGTTATGCCGCTGGAGATGGTGTAGAAGCAAATTTAGAAAAAGCTTTTTATTGGTTTAAACAAGCCGCTGAACAAGGTGACGCATACGCACAAAATAAAATAGGTTGGTGCTATGAAAACGGCAATGGTGTAGAAAAAGATCTTGAAAAATCCTTAGAATGGTATACCAAAGCAGCGGAGCAAGGTGATGAAATAGCACAATATAATCTTGGTGTACATTATTCGAATACAGAAGGTTTGGATCATGATTTAGAAAAAGCAGAGGAATGGTATAAAAAAGCTGCTGATCAAGGTCACTTAGATGCACAATACAAATTAGAGGATTTAAGAATTGGCATGGGCTTATTTGATTCTTGGATATAGGACCCCATTATATAAAATTGAGAACTAAAAATTAAAAATGGCTAATCACAAATAATAGTTAGTGCCGGGTAAATGGATATTATTTAAGAAAGGAAAAATTGGGACGATTAAATTTTTTCTCAATTTTTTCTATACTACTCTTGACAATATAGACAAACTATGCTATAATACGACTATATTTGGAGAAATACCCAAGAGGTCGAAGGGGCTCCCCTGGAAAGGGAGTAGGTCGTGAAAGCGATGCGAGGGTTCGAATCCCTCTTTCTCCGTTTTTTACATATAAATAGGTAGGTGTATAAAAATATGTTTATGACAATTAAAAATGAAGCCGTAGTTGAGATAATAGAAAAAAAATCCCGATTTATCGGACATGCTTTTATTGTGGAAAATGAAGATCAAATAGAACAGTATTTGTTGAAAGTACGGAAAGACAATCTAAAAGCCAATCATAATTGTTATGCATATTTATTAGAAAACGGATTACAAAAATTTAGTGATGATGGAGAACCCGGAAGTACAGCCGGTCGACCTATTTTCGATGTTATAAGTGGAAACGAACTTAAAAATGTGTTAATTATTGTTACAAGATATTTCGGTGGTACTTTACTAGGTACTGGAGGATTAGTTCGAGCATATTCTCGTGCAGCCAAAGAAGTTATAGTAAAATCCGGATTAATAAAAAAAGTAGAAATAAAATTAATGTGTGTAGCTTGTTCTTACGCCGAATATGGGAAGGTAGAATATTTATTAAAAAGCAATAATTATGTAATTCGTGATTCTATATTTACAGATTCGGTTGAGATTTGGGTAGAAGTGAATTTGCTAGAAAGAGAAAATTTCAAAAAATTTCTAATAGATCAAACAAACAATTCGGTAACATTAATAGAAGGCGCTACAGAAATGATTTCTATAGATCTATAATAAAAAAGGCCATGAGGTATATAAAACTTCATGGCCTTTAATTTTTAAAAGTATATAACAGAAACATTTTGAGGAAGTAAACAAGACTTAGTCAAGGACTCCCATTGTTGAGAACTCCCATTATAATAAATTCTTTGTATTTTATTACATTCTAAGAATGCAACATTGGCTACGGATTCTAAAGTGTTAGGAAGGGTTATTTCAACTAAATTGTTGCAATGCATAAAAGTTTTATAACCTATAGATTTAATATTTGATGATATAATCATGTTATTCAATTCGGTACAATTTGAAAACAATCTATTCGATAAGTAATCGAGATTTTCAGGTAAAATGATGTTGGTTAATTTATAGCATTTGGAAAAGACGCTTAAGCCAAGAGATTGAATTGTATTTGCTAGTTTAACTTTAATTAAATTTTGGCAATAAGAAAAAGCTCTATCACCTATAGATGTTGCACCGTCTAGTATGGTTACTGATTGTAATTTTGAACATTTTAAGAAAGTTTCTGTTTCGATACTACACGGAATTGTTACTGAGATTAATCCACTACATTTGGCAAAAGCTCGATCTCCAAGAAAATTTACACTACTTGGTATAGATATTTCATTTAAACTTTTACAATTAGCAAAAGCACCTTCTTTAATGGATTTTAAGTTATCCGAAAATGTTACCTTGATTAAATTATAGCAGTCCTTAAAAGTATATTCATTTATGGACTGAATGTTATTAGATAGCTGGACTTCGGTTAGTTTATGACATCTAAAAAATGCTTTTGAATTTATAGATGTTGTGCTCTCCGCCATTTTGTAAAAACCTTCTTTACCTTCTGGACATTGAATGAGTACATCTTTTTCTTTGGACATCAATACGCCGTTTTCGCTACTATAGTTGCTATTATTTTTATCTACTTCTATTTCTCGTAGATTACTGCTCATCCAGAATACTTCGGATCCGATGTGTAATACAGTATCAGGTATTTTTATTTGTTCTAATTTATTGCACCAAGAGAAAGCTCTATCTCCTATTGTTTCTAATCCAGATAATAAATCTAATTTAGTTATTTGTCTACATCCTGAAAAGGCGCTAGCTCCTATATGTTTTAAACTGGCTGGTAATATTACTTTTTCTAAACCAGAACATTTCCAAAATGCTTTATTACCTAATGATGTTACGCTATTTGGTATGCTTATATCTCTTAATTGGCTACATCCATTGAACGCTTCATCTTCTATATAAGTTAGCCCTTCTAATAATGTAATACTACTTAGGCTACCACAGCCAGCAAAAACTTTGGTTCCAATAAATGTAACCGTAGATGGTATTGTTAGATCTCTTAGGTTAATACATCCCACAAAGGCTTTGTTTTCTATGGATGTTATTCCTTCTGCTATGTTTACATTGGATAGATTATAACATCCAAAAAACGTGTGAGAGTTTATAGAAGCAAGAGTACTAGGTAATGTTATTTCGGTTAAGCGGGAGCATCCAGCAAATGCTTCGATACCTATATAAGTTAGACCTTCATTTAGTGTTATTTTTTCTAAATTATAACATCCGGCAAATGCTAAATCGCCTATATCATTTACAGTGCTTGGTATTTGGATTTTGGATAGATTATAACATCTGGAGAATGCGCCGGTTCCAATAGAATATAAACCTTCTGATAATCTTACATATTCTAAATTTCTACATAGTGAAAATGCTCCTTGGCCAAGTGATATTACACTAGAAGGTATTGATATAATCCTTAAACTATTACAGCAATAAAATGCTTCCTCGCCTATATACTTTACCCCTTCAAACATTATTACTCTTTCTAATGATATACATTCTGAAAAGGCTATATTACCTACAAAGGTTACACTATTTGGTAGTATAATTTCTACTAGTCTTTTACATCCGTGAAAAGCTCCTATTCCTATTGAAGTTACTTTGGGTGGTAGTTGTATCTTGATTAAACTTGCACACTTATTGAATGCCCCAGCAGAAATTACTGTAGTATTAAGTGGTAATTTTACTTTTGATAAGTTATAACATCTTGAAAACATCATTTCAGTTATCTTTTTTATCCCATCCGGTATTACTATCTGAGATAATGTAGAACATTCCAAAAAGGCTCTGTCTCCTATTTTTATTAAACTATTTGGTAATTCTATTTTGCTTAAACTATAACATCTTGCAAATGCTTCTATCCCTATTTGTCTAAGTTCTTGTGATAAAGTTATTTTGGTAATTGCATAACATCCAGAAAATGCTTCATTTCCTATAGTTTTAACTGTATTTGGTAGAACGATCTCTTTTATTAAAGAACATCCAAAAAACGCTTTGTTTCCTATTTCTTCTATAGTGCTTGGTAAAGTTATTTCCATTAAATTAGAACATCCAGAAAATACTTCATCTTCTATAATTTTTAGCCCTTCTGGTAATGTTATTTTTAATAATTTATATCCGTTGTCAAATAATTTTGGTCCTAATGCTCGTACCGGTATCCCATCTATTTGTGCGGGTATATCTACTATGATTGTATTACCCCCACAACTAAGGATAGTACCCGTTTTTTTATCAAATTTCATTTTTGTTGCTAACATAAAATTCCTCCCTACTTATAAATAGTATTCATTTTAATAATAAAATATCCAAGTTTTATGTATGTCTTATTTTGAATTAAAATTTAATTCATTTTTAGGACAAATTTTTGATCATTAGTTAAAACTTAGCTTTTCTACACCAGAAGTTGATGGATGGAGTAATTTATCTGAATAAGTATATTATAGATTATAGTGAAGTTTTAAAAAAGTGCCAAGTCATCCGGCTAATTTGATAAAATAAATAGATTAGAAAAAAAGCGACTCTATCTCTCTGGTCGCTTCCATTTTTTTCTCGATTATAACAAGATCTTATAGAAGATATCTAGATGATTTACTTCATTATTTAAATGATCTGTGGTATGACTTGCTACTAATATTCCTGAAACTATATTTCCTAGTTCTTCTTTAGATGCTACAAACTTTATTTCGTGCTTTGCCCTAGCTATTTCACATATACCTTCAAATATTTTTTGGAATGTTAAGTTGTTATACATCTCGTAATCAGACTCTTTTATTTCTGGAAAGAAAAAAACGAATTCAGCATCTGTTAACTTCATTTCATTAGCTTCTTCTCCTACAGTTAATAAAAAAGAAGAGTAGCTATCTAAAAATTTTGGATATTCTCTTTCTTCTTTAAACCAAGTATATATTTGATCTAATTTAGATTTAAAGGATTCATTTTCATCCCACTTATGCATTTTTAAAGTTAGTTTGATAGTAAAAATGCGTAAAAAATAATTAAAGATGTGTTCTTTGGTAGAAAAATAATTAAAAAACGTTCCCCTAGATATTTGAGCTTTTTGACAAATTTCATCTACAGTGATATCGCCAAAGTCTTCATGCTCTAATAAATGTTTGACAGAGTTTAAAATCGTAGTTCGAGTTTTTACAAAATTGATTTTTCTTAGGGTAAAATGTGACAATACTTCATACATGATTTTGATTCCTCGCTTTTTTTATTAAAATATATTTTAGAGTATGGACAAAAATTTTACCTTATATACGTTTTATGAAAAAATTACCCCCAATAATTTTTACCAAGTTGGTGATTTAGCTCATTTGATTCTTCGCTCTGCTGTTTTAATTTTTTTTGCATATCAGATAACTTGTCTTGATAATTCGGATTTAAAACTAAGTTAGACATCTCATGTGGATCTTCGTTAAGATCGAATAATTGCCTAGTGGTTACCCCCTGATATCGATGTTCGATATATTTAAATCCATCTTTTGTCAATGCTCTTATTTTGTCAGTATACATCAGATAAAGTTCATCTCTACTAGTTTGTTTTTCTCCGTTAAGACAAGATAAAAAACTTTGTCCGGTTACACTCTTTGGAATGTCTTTTCCGAGTAGTTCACACAGGGTCGGAAATATATCAAATAAATACACCAATGCATCCAGGGGGCTGATTGAAATTCAAAAGCGAGCCTTGACGCCACAGGCACAGACAGTGATGGGCAGAAGGAGGGGGTGGCAGTTGTGGCTCACTGGGGTCCAATAAAAAACAGATGCTAAATCACTTAACAACACCTAAATTACTTGCTTGTAAGTCTGCTGGGACACGGGGAAGCTAACAGTCTATGGATGCCACACGAGCGGGTAGCGCAGTGCAAATACTCTTATTGTTAAATGTGACACAACACTCGAGGCTAAATGGACTGAGACAAGGAGAGGACGACTTCACCGGAGAGCGTTTATTCACACGCCACGAGGCAACACAAGCAACAAAGCTGCGTCAAATATTATAAGAGACAAGAGGGCCAATAAAAAGAAATGCATGGCCTAACTGACGGTGGCATTAGCTGATAAAGCTCCAGTCTGAAGGACTACCCCACCTCACACCACCTGAACACCCAAAAATCAATTTATCGGAAATGAGGACATGAGCGGCTGGTGACTGACGACGCCATGTGTGCATCTCATTTTCTCTGAGGGCGGCTTTGCTGCAGGATTTATCGCTACCTCCAATCTCATTTCCTTTTCATATGCTAGTAAATCCCAGGTAAGGCAGACATTTGGGATGACACAGGGAGAGTGGCCAGCCCACTCAGATTGGACTCCTGGAATTAATCTGGGAAAATCCTCAATGCTAACCTGCTTAGTTGTCACTTAATCTAGGGGGTAAACCAAATATCAATTACACTGCGCAC
>LNZM01000136.1 GCA_002007295.1 Candidatus Epulonipiscioides saccharophilum
GTGGCCCTGCTCCCCTTCCAGGGGAGCTGTCAGCGCAGCTGACTGAGGGGTTCTACAAGTTGTGTTTACTGCGCTGGAGTTGTCACAAAATTGCGTGGAAGCGGTGCCTCCCTCCGGGAGGGAGCTGTCAGCGCAGCTGACTGAGGGGTTCTACAAGTTGTGTTTACTGCGCTGGAGTTGTCACAAAATTGCGTGGAAGCGGTGCCTCCCTCCGGGAGGGAGGTGTCAGCGTTAGCTGACGGAGGGAGAAAGCGGCCTTTAAGTTTCCACTAGTTTCAAGGGAAGTGGCCCAGCTCCCCTTCCAGGGGAGCTGTCAGCGAAGCTGACTGAGGGGTTCTTCTGGAGTGATTACTTCGTAATCTTCTGGAGTGGTTACTTCGCAATCACCCATAGGCTGAAACTTAAGAAACAAAGCTGATTGAAAGGTTGTTAATTAGCAACAATAGCATAGCTGAATCGAGCAAGTTCGCAACTATCCCCTGTTGGATAATATAAGATTTGAATAACGGATCCGTTAGAAGCCTTAGCAAAAATATACTGATAATATATGCTATTATAAAAAGATTGGCCATTACTAAGAGAAGTTTTATCGGAAGCATAATATAGTTCAACGAGTGAGGTTTCGATGGCTAAAATTTCGAAGTAATTAAATTGAACTAAATTCTTTTTACAGGATTTAGAAAGAGTAAAATTTGGAAAAGCAGCAAACCATTTTTGTTCCAATGCATTTATTTTAGTTTCTTCTATATGAAAGATATCGGATTTTATATTTTTTAGGGTAGATTTTATTTTATAAATTTCTAATTGAATATCGTCCAAATGGAGTTGTAGTTGAATTAAGCTTTCTTGTTTATCGGGGATTAGATGAGTAAGTTCATCGGAAGTTTTTTCTAGAAAAGAGATTTTAAAAAAGATATCTGACAAATTATTTTCTTTGATGGAGTAATTGGATTTAAGTAAGTCTAGTTCCTCTGGAGTAACAGTTTGAGTATTTTCTAAATTTTCTATTTGAGCTTTTAGTAATCTTAGCTTATCAGCCATGGAATCGTATTGAGATTGAAGCTCACTTATTTGCGGATCTACAGCCGACTTTTCGGATAAAGAATTATTTATTACTTCTTGGTAATTATTAATATCATCCAAGGTCTGTGCTTGTTTCGCCTCATTATTAGTTAGTCTGATTTGCAAACGTTGTTTTTCAGCCAATAGTTTTAAGTAAGCAACATGTTTATTTTCAATTTCTGATATATTAATCGAATTTGGTTCAAAACTCGGTAACTTATCCAAAGATACTGTCATCGGTACACCACGTAAAGCTACGGCCATAAATACAAGTTGACTCATTATCTCTGTTTTAAAACCATGGCCAGATAAAATATTAGAAAAAATATCCTCTTTCTCCAACACCCGATTTACTATCTCTGTACTTATATTGTTGAATTGTATAGTTTGGTTACTATTTTCGGTTAATTGACCAAAATACAATTCGTATATAGCATCTGCTTTTTGAGAAACGGTAAAATATTCATCTATCTTATGCTTTTGAGCAACAAAGTTAATAATATGAACGGAAAGAGCGAAATCAGAAATGGTATAAGGCAAATTTAGGATACTTTTTAAAATAATTTTAAATTTCGTATTCAGTTTACTACGACTTAGGTTAGAAAGTTCTTGTCTTTTCTGCTCGACCAAACTTTCTATTGTTTGGGCTTTGGGCAAAGTAATTTCTTTATTTATTTTACTCTTACTACTTAAAGTATTTAAAAATGTAATACTTTTTCTAGATAGTTTATTAATTTCAATTTTGGCCGTATTTTTTGTATTCATTACTTCTAGCATAGCGATATAATGTTTGATAAATTCGTCGTCGGTATTTTTTAAAATTGCAAAAATATTGGTCATATTAATTTCCTTTCTGTTTGACTGAGAAAAGTTAATATATGAAATCTTTCCGACCTTTCGACTTCTGTCGTCAGATGGATAGAGAAAGAAGCTTAGTTAATATATTTTGTACAATACTTTAATTAAGTATACATTTGATCTAGTTTAAGCATCTTTCTCCAAGAGAGTAAATTAGTTAAAAAAATGTAATGCTAGGATTTTAGTTGAAACTTAGTGCCAGGATCTCCAACAAACATAATTTTTTCGATATTATCCAGACTGATAGGATTTGGCTTAAATTCTAGATAAGAACTGTATAGACAGTCACCATTAGAATTGTATAAATTAAAGGTGCCGGGACCATGTATTGTTACATCTATATAGTCGGAATAATCGGAAGTAAAAAACCACTGAGCATAGCCGTCTGAACCTATGACTACTTCATTTATATTTTTGGATAAAATATTTATATTTTGTTCGCTTATATAAATGTTGTTATTAAAGTGTAAATATTCGATATTATCTATTAATTGAATTTTAAGATCAGATATATTACGGCCATTATTTTGAGGGATCTGAACTATGTTGATAGCATTTTTTTCATCAATTATTTTATAAGGGCCGAGATAGCCGGGTATAGAAGATTGAGAAGGTAGAACAAAAAAAGGCTGAGCTGTATATAAGATAGATGGATAATATTCGCTTACTAGATAATATTTGGAACCGGCTCTGGTAAGCCATGCTTGTTCGTAGTTTAAAAGGGTGGGCGAAGAATGTAGTTTAACCAATTCATATTGAGAATGATAGATAGGAACTAAGCCAATGTAGATAAGATTATTGCTTTCTAGGTAAATGTGGCCGTTAGATTCCTGAATAAATTTTACAGAATATTTATTGGTAGGAGAAATGAAAGTACCATTGCCTTTATAATATAAAATAGTTGGAGGAATATCGAACTGATTCGAAGATATAGTTAATAGGCCATTGGATGATATTTTGATAGTATAATCGGTATAAAAATTAGCGTATACGCCACTGTAATGGACCAAAGAAGAAGAGTTGGTAGAAAATTTATTAACTAAAGAGGTATCGAGAGAGAGATCGACATAATACCCATGATCGCATAAAATATTATAGGTTAATTCTAAAGCAACCATTTGATTATAAACACCGTAGCCACCAGTAGAAAGAACGCAGATTATAGCATCTAAATTAGGTATAGCCACGACGGTTCCATGAGCACCTAATAAGTCGCCATTTTTTAATAGAATTTGAAGGCCGACATCGTAAAATGGATCAACATTGACGTTATCCCAACCGAGACCAAAAGCTAGGTTAGCATAAGGGTTTGCATGCCAGATACCTCTTAAATATTCAGGATATTTTGTAGTTTCAACAGAATGTTCTGACAAGATTGTGTCAGATAAGAATATATGCATAAATTTACAAACATCCTGAGCGGTAGCTAATATTCCGCCGACACCAACGTAAGAATATAGTTCTGGTTTTGGCCGGGTCATGTCTCCTAGATATAAACTTTTAGAAGCGTTGACGATGGGCAATCCACTAATATTTTCGGTAGAAAAATAAGTTTGCTTTAAATTTAATGGATCTAAAAATGCACTCCGTAAATATTCTTCATAAGTTTGCTGGGTAACAAATTCGATTACTTTTTCTAAGATTGCATATCCATCATTACTATAGACTGAAAATTCACCGGGGTCGGATTTTAGCCTTGCGCTGGATAACCGAAATAATAAATTATCCGAGTTTATTTTTCCACCATACATAAGAGCATTCGATAAGCTATCGCCCATTAAGCCACTAGAATGATTTAGAAGCATTCTAATGGTAATATCCTTGTACCTTGGATCTAGCATTGTAAAAGTGGGTATGTAGTCTGTTACAAAATTATCTAAATTGATTTTATTTTCGTCTACTAATTTCATTATGGCAGCAGTTGTGTACATTTTGCTTATAGATGCTATTGGATATATAGTATTTTTCGTGACATCGGAACCCGATACACCGGATGCTATGATTTGACCATCCTTTAAGATGGCATACTGAACATTTTCTGAGCTAAGTTGACTAGTTAGAAGGTTAGCATAATAAGAGGCATCTTCGGCTATAATTATTTGAGACATCAATAAGAAGAACATTAAAGTAATAAAAATTTTTTTCATGCTAACCTCCAACTATTATATATTATTTTGAGTTTACTATATTATTCTATTTGGATTTTACTTTACTTAACTGACTTTTGAGTTCTAGTATATGTTCTTTTAATCTAGCATGGACATTAGTATTAATTAATATAGCACTCACTAACTGAGAAGATTTATCGTAGAATCCTAATTTAAAAGCTAATACAGCCGTTGTATATACGGCTCGATGAAAGTCAAATCCTAAAATAGGATATGTATCTTGATCAAGGGATAAACTAAAGCATTCATAAGCATTGGTAATAAATTCTTTTTCAGCTTCTAATTGATTTAAATCTTTATATAGCCAAGAAAGACGTAAACATAAGATAGCTTTTTCGATATTTTTACCATGTCGGACTAGGCAATTCGCTAGGCCAAGTTGATATAGATCCAGAGCATATTGAGTAGATCTAACTTCTTCTATTTGGACAGGAATGTAATGAGCACAAATTTGATTTCTAACAATAGATCTTTGGCTAGGTAATAAAGTATTAAAAGCACTGCTAATAGCAGTATGGCCACAAGGACAAGTAATAATATCGTAAAGCATAGGATCGGCCAAACTATAGGTGGCTCTTAAGTCGTTATCTACGGATTTAAGTTGATTTTTACCACTTTTTATAGCGCTATTAGTAAACTCTGAATTACAAATAGGGCATTTATACTTTCGTTGGTATATTATATCTAATATACTAATTGGAGGTATACTTGCAGTAGTAATGGATTTTTCATTTTCAACAATATTTAAATGACTTAGGCCACCTAATCCAAATTTAGAAAAATCTTTAAAATTATTCATGTTATAATTGCTCCTTTTATTTTAATAGAATAAAATGTTAATTAATACAAAAGATATTATAGCATAAAGATAAAAAAAGAGATACATAAAAAGTATGTATCTCTTAAAAAAAATATTAATTATAGTATAGTTGTTTCAGTTTATTTAATAAATATCCATGCTTTATCATATGAGCCTTATAAATATAAGAATAATAATCTAGTAAATCTGGTTCTGTAGTATTTTCAAATTTATGCAAGGCAATATTTAAATCTCTCTGAACATCATCTACTTGTTGTTTTAAGAATAATTCTTCTTGTGATAATTTGGAAAAAAATTTCTGTTTCATTTAAATTACCTCCGTTAAATAAGAGTATTGACAGAAATTGAGCATTTAACACAAGAAAACACAAAAAAGGGAAAAAATAGAAGACAAGCTATTAATTTTGGAGCAATTGAAAAATTTGCTGCGGACGTTGATTAGCCTGGGCTAGCATAGCGTTAGCGGCCTGAGAAAGAATGTTATCTTTAGTAAAGATGGCCATTTCCTTAGCCATATCGGTATCCTGGATTCTGGATCTAGCACTATCGAGATTTTCGGAAGTTATGTCTAAGTTTTTGACGGTATGTTCTAGCCTATTTTGGTTGGCACCGAGGTAAGCACGCTGAGAGGAAATAACATCGATGGCTCTATCGATAGCACCGAGAGCAAACTGAGAGTCTTCGATACTTAATAGTGATAATCCGTATCTAGCTTCATTGATGTTGGCAGTTAGAGGATTATCATCAATGATAGTGTATTGAGTGAAGCCACGGTTTGGTACGGGTGGCGGATTAGTAGCATCTAGTAATGGGTCATAAATTTTAACTTTAGAAACGAGGCCTAAGTTATCAGGACTAGAAGAAGCGATATCGATTCTAGAGAGTTGGTTAGCTTCGGAACCAGTTTGAATAACTTGCTTGCAAGCTACAACGCCACCGTCGGATCCAGCAAGATAATCGCCAACGATACCGGGGTTTTTGGCACGTAAAATAATAGGAGTACCGGTAATAGGTTCTAGAGTGAAATTTTTAAAATTTTCGGCTTGTTCTTGTATTACTAGAGTCAAATCAGAATCAATAAAAAGGGAGCCATCCTCTTTAATGATAGGAATACCAACGCCGGCCCCATCATATTCACCATTATCATAGTCGGCGGGATCGAAAAATTCAAAAACAATGCCGTCGATAGTAAAGCCGGTACCAGGTTCATAAGAAGATGGATTAGGATCGGTTAAGGAAGGATTAGTAAACTGAGAATTTATACTTGGCAAAGTGATTTCATATTCTGCATATTGTTTACTAGATACGCCTAATGATATTTGTCTCTGTGAGATTATAGTACCGAGTTTATCTACGTCGAAAGGATTAACATTGTTTGTTTGGTTTGGAATTTTTTCGGAAAGAATTAGTTCAGAGCCGGTAGGGTCTATGTAGAAGTTAGGAAGGTCAGCATTGGTCATGTCGGTTTTCCAATCACCGCTTAAATCTAAAGAAATAGTTGGATCTGGATGTGGTAATTCACTAGCGGCAGAATCGTAGAATTTAAAAAGTTGGCCATCTGCAGTAAATTCGTCACCGCTTTTAGGAGAGACTAAGTTTACAGCATATTTAGCGGGATAGCCGTCATAAGTAGCGGTTTGGACGATATTAAAACCGCTGTCGCCGAGTTCATGGTCACCAGCTAAAATGGTGTGGGTATTAAAAGTAGTTTCTTCGCTGATTCTATTTAATTCTATAATTAGTTCGTCGACTTCGATTTGAGCTTTTGCACGATCGGATTCGGTGTAAGTTTCGTTAGCAGTTTGAACTGCCAATTCACGTATCCGTTGAGTAATATTGTGAGCAGTGTCGAGAGCACCTTCAGTAGTTTGAATCATGGCTATAGCGTCGGCGCTATTTTTATTGGCTTGAGCCAGGGATTCGATTTGAGCACGCATTTTTAAAGATATGGACATGCCGGCCGGGTCGTCTTTGGAAGATGCTATTTGTAGCCCGGATGAAAGCCTCTGCATGGAGTTACTTTGGGCTGTATTTGCTTTATTTAAAATATTTATAATTTTTAACGCTGGTATGTTATAGTTTATTTTCATGTTATATGTCTCCTTATTTTGTGCGAATAATATAATGTATCCTGGGTTGTCATTATTGCAGACGATTTATTTGTACATGCTTAGTTTTGCAGACGATTTTATTTATACAGGCTTAGTTTTGCAGACAATTTTATTTATACATGCCCGGTTATACTAATTATATAATATAGCCTCGATTGTCACTTCCGCAGACGATTTCATTTATACATGACCGGTTATAGGTCATTCCGACGTAAATGTTTTCGACGTTAGTGGTTGTGGCTTTAAATTTTAGATCTGATTTTTTTAGTTGGTTATAACCTTGTTTTAACTGAGAAATAATTTCGTATGCTGCTTCATAATCGTTGTTTATAACAAGTTTTTGAGTAAATATGTATAAATCAAAAATATCATGAGAAAGCTGAATGTTCATATCTAGATTACTAACTAAAATAGATAGGATTTTTAGTAAATCTCGTTTATACGATGCAGAGTTGGATGGATGCAAATCCGGGTTGGAGATGATAGAATTTAATTTATCCAAAAAAAGTTCGTAAGTGATACATAGCAGTTCGACTTCATTGGCATTGGCTACTTGAGCTACAGTTATCATAGTGGGGCACCTCGCTGTCGACTTCTTCAAAAAAGATAATGATTTGTTTTAAAAGTTCTAAGATAATGTTATCCAATATAAAAAATCCTCCTAATAAATGATTACGTTGTAAGGCTCTCCGACCTGGCTCTCCGCCCAGCCTCTCCTTCTAGGAGCATAGCCGGGAACTTAAGAAGTTACAAAATTGCGGGGCAGCGGTGCATCTCTCCGGGAGGGAGGTGTCAGCATAAGCTGACGGAGGGAGAAAGCGTGCATAAAAGTTTTTGTTATTAATCTTAGCATGCCAAGTACGAAGCTGACTGAGTGGTTCTACAAGTTGTACTTACTTCGTTTTAATTTTTTTCGTTAATTTTCTTAAGTTCCCATGTATACCTTCTAGGAGAGGTGTCAGCTTTAGCTGACGGAGAGGTTAAGTTAAATGATTACGTTGATCATCGAATCTTGTTCGTCAAGAATTTCCTCGGCTAAAACCGAATCGTCGGTGATCGAAATAGAGTCAGAGTCCTCGGACGATTCTAAAGAGGTAAATTCGGATTGAGACACAGTAAATCCGAGGTCCTGGATTCTGCTAATTAAGCTATTATTGGCCGAACTAAGTTTTTCAGAAGCGAAGTTTGAACTAGTAATAATTTCGTATCCAATTTTATCAGCAGAGAGATGGATGTTAGCAATAATCTGACCCAAATTAGATGTATTATAATTTACCGCAGCGGTTTTAAGTTCCGGATTATTCTCATGATTGTTAATAAATAAATTAACCATTTTAGGTACACCGTTTAAAACTATAGGTATCTGGAATGAATCGCCGACTTTATTTAATTTTTCAAGAAAAGAAGTCATTTCCTGAAGGTTATGGTTATGATTAAAGTTATCAGTATCGCCGTTTGACATGGAATTAAAAGCATTGTCCTCTAAATGATTTGCTGCATTCTTAAGATCGTCAGCTAATTCATCGAAAGATTCTGGGAAATAGTCTTCTTGAAATAATCCCTTTGAAGATTCATTTGCTAATCCATTAGCAGAGTTATGAAATAATTCATTGGCTAATTTTTCAGCAGATTCTTGAGATAGTCCATTGGCTAATCTTTCAGTAGAATCTGGAGATAGTCCGTTGGTGAATTGTTCAGCAAAGTTTTGAGATAGTCCGTTGGTTAATTGTTCAGCAGATTCTTGTGCTAATCCATTGGCCAATTCCTGAGCTAAAGCGTCAGCGAACTTGTTCGGATGATTTATAAACTTGTCCATTAAGTATATATTATTTATTGTGATAGGTATTTCCTTATCGGCTAAAGCATTTAGGACAGAAGAAGAGGCATGCTGGGCTACATCTAATTTTTCCTTAAAACTATCCGGTAATGTATCAAAGTTACTAAACTTTCCTAATTCTTTTTTTAAGGCTGATTTTACAAACGGAAAAATTGTGCTGGCAATTTTCGTAGATAAGTTTGGTTCATTCATATCCGTTAACTTTGTGTTCTGAATGATTTTGGCGATGTCCGATAGTTTTTGATTAGACATATGAGTTGAGTTGATTCGCTTTTTGGCTGTATTGTCGGCAAATTTAAAACCTTCAATTTCTCCAAACAAATCGTCTACTACCTGGTCGACAGTACCTGGTGATATATTTTTGATAGCTGCATGCAAATTACTCATGGTGAGTTCTAATTTATTTTTCTGCATATATCCAGCTATAGCTTCTTGATTTTTCGTGATTTTATTTAACACTTGAAAGATAGCAATTAATTCATCTTTTTGGAGTTGATTGATTTGGCCTTTTTCTTCTAAAGCCACGATAGATTGAGCAAAAGTTTTCTGCATAGCCGGCAATTTCTTTTGTGCTATAAAATTTAAAGAGGAATCTATAGTATTGTTGTAAGGATTAATCCCTTCTTTGATCATAGAAGCGACAATTTCGGGAGTCATTTCACTTAAAAATGTGTTCATCTTCGATGCTATAACCATGGTATCGGCCAAAGAATCTATATTAATCTCGCTATTATTTGCAATCAAAGCGGTGGAAGCTTGTACGGATAGCGGAGTTACTTCAATATTATTAGTTTGCAAAAACTGTTCTATTTTTGGTTTTACGATATTGATACTTTCACCAAAATATAGTCGAGGAGTTAAAGCGTGCTCGTTATATTTTGAGAGGATATTATCGAAATCTGCTAAAGGAGCGGATTCATTGGTTTGAAGTTGAATGACAAGTGAAGCATCTTTGTTATATTTCATGCGAGTAACTACACCTAAAGTTTGCGATATAGATTCTTTGTTATCTGGTGTAGGTTCTAAATTAATATTTTTTAAAGTAGTTTCGATTTGATTGTCACGGTAAGAAATTAATTCTAGGGCAATTTTAGAAATTTCGGTACTTTCCAAAGGAAGTTTTTCGCTAATATTGCGGGCAGCGTCCAAGGTAAGATGGGCACGAATGATTTCGATTTGAGAACGAATATCGTTAATTTGGGCATCTAAGTTAGGAAAGCTGAAATTTTTCAATTCATAATTTTGTTCGGAAACAGAAGTTGAGGTTAATTTAGTAACCAGGTTTGAATCGAGAGAATCAGTTTCGGGTGAATCCGAGATTTCTTCGGTAGAATAAAGTAAGGCCTCCGAGTCCAAATAATCGGTCATAGAATTAGAGGATTCGATAGGTATTGTGCTGGCCAACGATTTATTTAAAGAAGAAGTGGAGTTAAGTATCAGATTTGTATTTATATGCAAGGTCTCTTTTTGTTCGTTAGAAAGAGATATGGATTTCGCTGCAGCAGACAATGTATGTATAGTCAAAGGTTGTTCGCTGATAATTAATTCGGTCAGCTGATCATCGGAAACATTGGTTAGCCGGTCAACAATTTGTTGCATGTCCATTTCGGTGTACATCATTTGGTTATCCTGAATAAGAGCCATGTTGGGATTATGCGAATCAGGACTAGTTTTCATATTTTCTTCTTCGGTTTTGCTAGTATCTGGAATATCCATCATTTCAACTGCAGTATAAATATTTTGCATCTTGGCTACGTTTTTAGGTGAAACGTCTTCACCGATATCCATAAGTTTTTGTGCGGCCCAAGTATTACCGGACGTAATTGGCAGTTGATTTAATTCTAGCACTTTTTTTGTATCGATAGCTTTATTTGAGAAAATAGACTGATCGGATTGACTATAGCTACCGATATATAAAGAGTTGAGAGTGATTACTTCGTCATGTAGGGCCGTTTTGTACATTCCGTCTGTATGTTGCTTAATTCTACGAATCTTATCTTCTAGTAGCTGATCTTCTTCATTATAAGGATTATTTTTACTGAAAGCATTTGTATTTTTTATAGTATATTTATATTCATTAATCGGCAAATCCGCAATATCGAGAGAGAGTAAATCCGGATTTAAGTTATTAAGATTTTGCAAAGTTTCATTACTCTGATCGAAGACTTTTTCATAATTTAGATAATTATTATCTAGTTGATTTAAAGATATATCATGGGCCGGGGCCAAGTTTTCCGATAAGTTAGAGTTTATCGGAATATAATTTTGTATAGCTGTAGGAAAATAAGTGTAATAATTAATTTTAGTATTGGAAATATTTTCTACCATAAGTATTCCTCCTTGTGTTCAAAAAATATATCGACAGAATAAAAATAAAGCTTAACAAAGGGAGAAGAATTGAAACAGACTAATATTGGTAATTTTAATGAGAGCATATTTTGTCGTAAAGCAATAAGAAATTGCATATAATAAACTGTAATGTATGTCTAGCAAATTGGGCAACATAAATATATAAATATGAATATGAAAAAGTATGAAATCGAAGAAAGGAGTAAATGGATGGGGACGGAAATTGAAGCAGTAAATAATATAACACACAGCGGACTAGATATAAACTCATGGATACAAATAGGCATAGTGTTGTTGTTAATAGGAGGCTCGGCATTTTTTTCTATGTCAGAGACAGCATTGATGTCAATAAGTAAGATAGATGCAAGGCACATGGTATCACAAGATATAAAAGGAGCCAAATTGATACAAAAGTTAATAAATGAGCCACAAAAATTATTGGGAGCAATATTAGTTGGGAATAATTTGGTAAATATAGGGGCGACTTCTTTATCGACCGTTTTGGCTACAAGAATATTTGGAAATGCTGGGGCGGGCATAGCCACCGGAGTAATGACCGTGTTGGTTTTAATATTCGGCGAGGTAACGCCAAAATCGATAGCAGCACAGAATCCACAAAAGGTTGGACTATTAGTTGCGCCGATAATTGCGATGGTAGTATTCCTTCTTGCACCAGTGGTAAAAATAATTATGTGTCTATCTAATATATTAATAAAAATACTAGCCGGAAAAGCGAACAGTTCGGATGCGTTTATGACAGAAGAAAAACTAAGAACAATTTTAGCAGTAAGTCATGAAGAGGGCGTGATAGAAGAAGGCGAAAAAGAAATGATAACAAATGTATTTGATTTCGGAGATTCCTATGTGAAAGACATTATGGTACCAAGAACAGATATGGTAGCATTGGATTTAGGTGCTACATATGAAGAAGTAATAAATCTGTATAAGGAGTATCAATTTTCTAGAATGCCGGTATACGAAGATAGTCATGACAATATAGTAGGGATGATTTATATAAAAGATTTATTATTAGAGCCAATAGATCCGGAAAGTTTTCAAATGAAATCGGTATTAAGAGAGCCATATTTTGTGCATGAGTTTAAAAGAACAACAGAATTATTAAAAGAATTGCGTACGAAAAAAATTGTTATGGCTTTTGTTGTGGACGAATATGGCGGAACATCCGGGTTGCTAACGTTAGAAGATTTAGTAGAAGAGATAGTGGGAGAGTTAGAGGACGAGTACGATATTATAAATGAAAACTTTGTGCTAGTAGGAGACAATGAATATATAGTTGACGGAAGTTCTAAAATATCTGATTTTAATGATAAGTTAAATTTAAATATAGAATCGAGTGAATATGATTCAGTAGGTGGGTATTTAATTGGATTATTAGATAAGTTTCCAAATGATGGTGAAGTAATAGAGACAGAGGATATAATTTTTATAGTAGAAGAAACGTACAATCACCGAATAAATAGTATAAGAGTAATAATTAGGCCAAAAACAGAAGAGGAAGAGAGTGAAGAGGACGAGTAACAGTCCTCTTTTTTTGACTAAGGGGTTAAGAGGTGCTAGTTATTTAATATACCAAAGTTCGATATCTTTATATATATTAAGAGGAGCAGGGGAAAGGACACCGTGTATTCTATCACTAGTAATTAAGGCTCCACTTTTGAAGAATAAGCTTATATAAGGAAATTGAGCAATAAAATATTCTTGCAAATGATTATAAGCTGAAACCATGTCATCCGGATTAGAAGTGAAAGCACGATCTAGAAGTATGTCCATTTCTTGATTTTTATAATTGACTAAATTATCTGAGTTAGAATGTAGTAAAAAGGATAAGTCAGGTACGTATGAAAATTTATATCCGCCTAAGAATAGTTCGAATTCACCATCTAAAACTCGTCGATTAAAAGTGTTCGCATCTACATATTCGGGGATGATTATTATTCCGTGTTGAGCATACATGTTTATTAAGCCTTCAGCAAATAAGGCCCGTTCAATATTATCTTCATTTATAAGCATTCTTAATTTTAATGGATTATCTGGAGTATATCCGGCCTGTATAAGTAACGCAGCAATAAAATCTTTATCCAAAGTAGTGTCATGTTGAGTATATAAATAGCTATTGGGACTTATTGGGGTTTCTGAGACGGTACCTTTTCCTAAATAGTAGATATTGATTAGTTGTTGCTTATTTAAAGCATAATTTAAAACTTGTCGTACTTTATAATCATTTAAAACTTTATTATTAAAGTTCATGCCAATAAATTCATATTTGTTAGTAAATACTTCATGAATATTAGCTACTTTTTCGTATTTGCCCCAATTCATAATTTCCGTGTAGATTGCATCAATTAGGCCAAGATCAAAAGCCGATAGGGCGGCCATATGATTTGGAGTATAATAAATATCTATATATTCGATTATAGGAGATCCGTTAAAATAGTCTGGATTTCTTATTAAGTTTAATTCTTTTTGAGATATTTCTTCTAAATATTTATACGGTCCACTACCAACCGGAGGGATAGGATTAGAATGTTTTTCATAAATATGCTCAGGTATTATAGGAAAAAATAACGTTTGTAGCACGCCACTAAATGGTACGGTATAAAATATCTTAACCGTATTAGGGCTAAGAGAAGTGACATAAGAGATATTTTGGGCGTTGACATAATAGAAGCTATTTTTGGATTCCTTTAAGAGATGAATAGAATATATTACGTCGTCGGCGGAAATAGGAGTTCCATCATGCCATAATACGTTTTCATCGAGAACTAAAGTAACGCTATTATCAGATTCATTTACAGTGTAATACTTAGCTAAATTTGGAGTAACACTGCCGTCTGGTTCTATATTGACTAAAGTATCAAAAACGAGGTTTAACATTTGTGCTACATCCGCGTCACTGTTTATAATCGGATTTAAAGTTAAGGGGATATCGGATGTTAAAACTATTTTGTCATCAGAATGTACTAAATCATAGAGAAGCAAGTCGCTTTGCACTTGATTCTCATTTGTAAATATCATATTTGAATTTATATTATCATCAGAGTTGTTTTTGGACCAACAACCGACTAGAGGAATAATAATAAAAAGTAAATAAAGTAGTTTTCTCATACCTATATGTTAATCCTTTCTGTTAAAATATATCCTATAAAGTTTGGACAAATTTATGAAAATTTAAACGTTTAACTATTAAAAAAATA
The DNA here is from genome assembly GCA_002007295.1 of Candidatus Epulonipiscioides saccharophilum. Taxonomy (GTDB): domain Bacteria; phylum Bacillota; class Clostridia; order Lachnospirales; family Cellulosilyticaceae; genus Epulonipiscioides; species Epulonipiscioides saccharophilum. The sequence goes on from LNZM01000136.1 coordinate 14,421, forward strand.
TAAAATTTTATAAATTAAATAATGGAAATTAACTTTGGTGATGTAATTTCGAGTTTCAGCAAAGGGTATTGTATGTAAAGTTCGACCGTCATGACTATATCTGGTATCTTTTAACCATTTGGATACATTACCGCTACCACCGTTATATGCTGCCAACGCTAAATTAACATTACCCTGATAATTTTGAATTAAACGGGAAATATACCAAGAGCCGATGTGAATATTGATATAAGGATTAAAAAGATCGCTATGTTCATAATCTTCTATTTGCAGTTCTTGGGCTATCCAATAGCCGGTTTTCTCCATGATTTGCATGCAACCTCTGGCCCCGCTGCGAGAGATAGCGTTGGCATTAAAATGACTTTCAGTTTGAATAATAGAATAAATAAATAATTCATTTATGTTGTAAGTTTTAGCAATTTCTTTGATGTAACTATAATAGGGTCGAGGATATAAAGTGTAGGCTATATAGGTACAGAAAAATATAAGTGAAAATAATAAGGCATAAATTTGTTTTTTTGTAATCATATGCTTTTTTCTCCTTTAATTTATTATTTAGGCTCCCAGAGCCGAGGTGTCACAAAGTGACGGATGGAGTGGTAAGACTAAGGGGCGCACTTTGCCTCCCTCCGGGAGGGAGGTGTCAGCGTAATAACTTCCTTCTCCGAGGGATGTGTCACAAAGTGACGGAGGGAGTTAGAGGGAGAAAGCGTGCATTCTAGTTGCTTATGTGATCTGTATACAAATTAATTTAAGAACTTATCAATTTGTTCTTCTAACTGAACCAAATCGGATTCATTAAAAATAGAGTAATCAGATTTATAAGAAGTTTTTTGGCTATTGATTCTAGCCAGAGCATCATCGTAAGATAAATTGTTTCGAGCCATAAGTCTTCGGGCACGAATATCCGAGGATGCGTAAACAGCGATGGTTAGATCAACTAAAGAATCAAGGCCGATTTCGTATAGCAAGGCGGAGTCAATAATAATGAAATCATATTTAGATTGATCCAAGTTATTTAGTATAGATTTAGTCTGTGCTAATATTTTAGGATGAGTAATTTGGTTTAAAACGGCCAGCTCGGATTTATTTTGAAAGACAATATTGCCAAGCGATTTTCTGATAATGTTTTGATCCGAATCTAAGATGGTCGATCCAAAATGTTCTACCACTTCATTATAGGCCAGACCATTTTTTAGTAAAAGTTCATGACCAATTTTGTCTGCATCAATAATATAAGAATGAGTTTTGTTATAAATCATGTTAACTACAGTAGTTTTACCGACTCCTGAGCCACCTACAATTCCAATAATCATGTTATCATCTCCTTATTTAATGTTGTTTATTTGAAGTCTACATCCAGCCAATCCTTAATATAGAAGATAAGCATTTATTTTTGGCTAGGTCTATGAAGCAACAGCCTGTAAAACGTTGTGTACATTAATCATGGCCAATTTACTTAGCATCGAACCAGGTATTACCTTCTTTTATGTCTACGGTTAATGGCACTTTTAAGGTCAAAGCATTCTCCATCTGAGTTTTTAAAATATTATGGACGATTTCTACTTCGCTTTTGTGTACTTCCAAAAGTAGTTCGTCATGAACAGTTAAAATTAATTTGGATTGGGTACCTTTTAAAGCCTTATGAACTTTAATCATGGCCAATTTTATAATGTCCGCAGCAGTCCCTTGTATGGGCATATTCATAGCAATCCGCTTACCATATTCTTTCGTGACAAAGTTAGAGGATGAAAGCTCTACAATATTTCGTTTTCGATTTAGCAACGTAGATCCGTAGCCCGTGCTTTGAGCTTCCTCTACTAACTCGGATAAGAAACTTTTTACTTTAGGGTATTTCGCAAAATAGCTTTCTATATAATCCGAAGCTTCTTTATGAGATACATTTATGTCCTCGGCTAAAGAGAAAGGGCCGATACCGTAAACTACACCGAAGTTGACAGCTTTGGCTGCGCTACGCTGAGTCGAAGTAACACTACTAGGCTCGACACCGAAAACTTCGCTAGCAGTTATGGTGTGTATATCCGAGTTATTTAAGAAAGCATCTATCATTTTTTGGTCGGAAGACATGCTGGCCAAAACCCTTAATTCTATCTGAGAATAATCGGCATCCAAAAAAATGTAGTCATCACTAGAAGGAATAAAGGCTTTTCGAATTTCACGACCGAATTCTAACTTGATAGGTATGTTTTGCAAATTAGGTTCGGTAGAGCTAATTCGGCCGGTAGCAGTAACCATTTGATTGAAGTTAGAATGAAGTTTACCATCGTCGGTATTGATGGATTTTAATAATCCGATTACATATGTGGAGCTGAGTTTAGAATACTGTCTATATTCTAGAATTTGGTTTATGATGGGGTGTTTATCCTTTAGCTTTATCAAAACATCCGCCGCTGTTGAATATCCGGTCAGCGTTTTTTTACCGGTAGGAAGTTTTAGTTGGTTAAATAATATTTCGCCCAACTGCTTAGATGATCGTATATTAAATTCTTGGCCAGCCATAATATAAATGGTCTGCTCTAGGGTGGTTATTAGATTATCTAGTTTTGTACCGAATTCTTCTAAAAATTGAGCATCTAGTTTAATGCCGGTGGTTTCCATGTCGAATAAGACTTCAGAAAGTGGCATTTCTATATCAAAAAATAAGTTTAGCATTCCATGGTTTTCTAATTCTATTAATTGCTGATTCTGTAAGTCGAACATAGATTTGGCCCGCTTAACCAATTCTGAAGAGATAACTTCAGGACCGAGACTTGTCCAATTAGGTCGTTTTTTTGCAGTATGCTTCATAAGAACTTTTGGATGCGTAATATCATATCCGGTGCTTATAATTGATAAATCGTAGTCTGATTGGGCCGGATTTAAGAGATAAGAAGCGAGAGCGGTGTCAAAAATAGCTCCTTTAATATTTATTGAGAATTTGCCTAATTTATGTCTTAGCGATTTGGAATCATGAAATATTTTTAAAATGTTTTCACACTCAAAGAATTCTTTTAATATTATTATATCATAGTTTTCTTTTAAATTCGCTGTAATAAAGTAGCAATTAGATTTAGTAGCAATACCCATGTAAAGTTGATTATATTCTTGGACACAAAAAATGGAAGCGAAGGATAAAGATTTTAATATATCTATAGAACAAGGGGTTATATCGATAAAGTATGGATTTATATCCAAGGATGATTTTTCATTTTCCGAAGAAGATTCTGGATCGGAAAATTTGGCTAACAATGATTTAAATTCTAATTTTTCGAAAAGAGTTTGGATAGTGGGAGTTTTTATAAAACTAAATTTAAGAGAATCTAAATCCGGGGTTAAGGGTAGATCAGTTTTTATAGTAACTAGAAATTGGCTAGAAAAAGCATCTGATTTACCATTTACTAATCGTTCTTTTAATTTACCGGTAATCTCGTCTATGTTTTGATAAATATTTTGCAAATTAGAATATTTAGAAATTAATTTTAAGGCAGTTTTTTCACCGATACCTTTAACTCCGGGAACGTTGTCGGAAGAATCGCCCATTAAAGCTTTTACATCTATAAATTCTTTAGGGGATACACCGTATTTTTGGATAACGTCTTCTGCAAAGTAGCGTTTTATTTGTGTACCACTTTTTGTTGTTTGGGGAATTAATATGCTAGTTGTTTCTGTAGCCACTTGTAAAAGATCTTTATCACCAGATACAATTAAAATTTCATGGCCAGAAAAGTGTAGAGCCAAAGAGCCTAAAATGTCATCCGCTTCGAACCCTTCTAACTCTAACTGAGTAATTTGTAGGGTGGAAAGTACATCTTTTAATAAAGTAATTTGTGAATGCAGCTCACTTGGCATTACTTTTCTAGTGGCCTTATATTCTTTTGAATGTAGATGTCTAAATGTTGGCGCTTTTACATCGAATGCTACAGCGAGTCTTTCGGGCGAGTAATTATCGATTAAGCTAAACATTATTTTTAAGAAACCAAAAACAGCGTTAATAACAACGCCATTTTTTGTAGTGAGTAAGGGTAAGGCGTAAAATGCTCTATGCACTATACTGAAACCATCTAATAACATTATCTTCATGTAGTAATACCTCTATTTATTTTTATAAATAGTATACCACATTTTAGAAAATTTCAAACAAAGGTGGCATGGATTACTTAAAAAATGGGATAAGTGTTATATTTTTATATATTTTTTTATATAAATATTTTATACGAACAAAAGCTAGGAGGGAAATTTATGGATGCTCAAAATTACCTGAAAGCAGCTGAAGAAGGAGATGCAAGAGCACAATGTTATTTAGGATTATGTTATGCTAAGGGCGATGGGATAGAAAAGGATTGGGATAAAGCAATCATATGGTTAAAAAGGTCGGCCAAACAAAATTATGCAGAAGCACAATATAATCTAGGATTATGCAATGCTAAAGGGTTAGGGATGAATAAAAGTCTATATAAAGCCTTTAAGTGGTATAAACGTGCTGCGGAGCAAGGTCACGTTAAAGCGCAGTGCAACGTTGGTGTATGTTATCTAGAGGGCATAGGGGTGATGAAAAATTATTCTAAAGCCGTTGAATGGTACATGAAAGCGATTCCTGCAGGCGACGCTATAACACAATGCAATTTAGCTATTTGCTACGAAAAAGGTTACGGCGTAGAAAAAGATTTACAGGTAGCACAAAAGTGGTATTCTGAGGCCGCTGATCAAAACCATATAGAAGCATTATGTAAGTTAGCAACTTGGTATTATAATGGAGACTTAGTGGAAAAAAATATGCCAAAAGCTTTTCAATATTTTTTAAAGGCGGCGCAATTAGGAGATAGTCTAGCGATGTGTAATGTAGGAACCTGCTATTACTTAGGTAATGGGACAGAAAAAAATTGGGATAAAGCATTTGAATATTATTTAAAATCCGCCCAAGCAGGTAATGCAAAAGCTCAATGTAACGTAGGAAGTTGTTATGAAAGGGGGGAAGGCATAGAAATAGATTTAGAGCAAGCTTTTTATTGGTATGAAAAGTCAGCGAACCAAGGATATGTTAAAGCGTATTCTTTATTAGCTACATTCTACGCCGAAGGTTTAGGCATAGAACAAAATAGGGAAATAGCAGAAAAATGGTTTAGAAAAAGTAGCCGAGTGAGACTTTTAGATTAGGCTTAGCGCACTATATGTTAGCTACATTCTACGCCGAAGGTTTAGGGATAGAACAAAATATTAGCATCTTTTTAAAATTAAAATGAGGTGCTAATATTATAAAATACATGATAAATTGAAATTTAGTTAGCACTTTAGAATAAATAATGAGAATAAATAATAAAATAGGCAATAGGATGATGAATAAAGTAACAAAAACGTATTGCAATTTATGAAGTAACTATATATAATTAATTCAAGAAATTTAAATAAGGGAAGGAAGTAAAAGATATGGTATTTGATGAATGTAAAAAAGCAGCGCAAAATGGAGATGTAGATGCCCAATGTGAGATGGGTAGGTTTTACAAAGATGGAGATGGAGCACACAAAGACTATGTAAAAGCAATAACCTGGTTTAAAAAAGCAGCTGAGCAAGGCAGTGCGGATGGCCAATACGAATTAGGATTGTGTTATTTAAATGGGGTAGGAACGACCAAAAATTTAGGTAGAGCATTTGAATGGTTTGAAAAATCAGCAAACAATAAAAATAAACAGGGAGAATATTGGTTAGGCATTTTTTATTATGGTGGATATCATGTTAATAAGAATATGGATAAAGCAATTGAATTAATAACAAGGTCGGCGCAACAAGGATACGATTTAGCACAATTTAATTTAGCAAATTGTTATGCAAGTGGAAACGGGTTCGCAAAAAAAGAGTTAGAAAAAGCAGTGTGGTGGTATAAGAAGGCTGCTGAACAAGATCATGTAAAAGCACAATATGAGTTAGGAAAGTGTTATTATTTAGGTAAGGGAGTAGGAAAAAATTTTGAGATGGCATTAAATTGGTATAAAAGAGCGGCAATGGGTGGACATATTCAATCTCAATACGAATATGCTAAATGTTGCGAAAAGGGCAAAGGTATGCAGATAGATTTTAAAGAGGCATTTGAATGGTATGAAAAAGCAGCTAGTGCAGGAAACATAAAAGCTCAATGTAGACTAGGTATATGTAATGAATTAGGGCAAGGGACAGATGTAGATTATGGGCAAGCTTTTGAATGCTACAAAAAATCAGCCGAAAAAGGTTATGCAGAAGCGCAGTATAGATTGGGTACATGTTTTGAAAAAGGTAGAGGCGTAATAAAATTGCCCAATAAAGCCGTTGAATGGTACGAAAAGGCCGCCAAACAAGATCATCCAAGAGCACAGTGTGAATTAGGATTATGTTATGTTATGGAAAAAGGTGTAAAAAAGGATTTTGAAAAAGCTTTTAATTGGTATAAAAAAGCTGCAACTCTGGGTGATTCAACCGGACAATGGCTATTAGCCTTATGCTATAAAACGGGAAGTGGCGTAGAAAAAGATTTTACAAAAGCAGCTTGGTGGTATATAAAGTCTGCAGAACAAAATAATTCACAAGGTCAATATGGTTTAGGTATTTGTTATGCTAATGGAGAAGGTGTAACTAGAAATGTTGAAAAAGCCAAAGAATGGTTATCTAAAGCGGCCGCACAAAAGCATAAAGATGCTAGAAAAAGTTTAGGTTATTTAATTACTATGCCGGATCATCCGCTTTCATTAAGCTTCGAAGATACTATTCTTAACAGCTAATGTATTGAACGTTCTGAAAGGAGCATTTTGTGAAAAAAAAAATGTTACATAATCAACAAGACCATCTAATACAAACTTTTGACTGGTACAAAAGTTTAGCTAAAAAAGGTAATTCAAAAGCGCAAAACAAATTAGCTAAATGTTATGAAGAGGGAAAAGGAACGGAAATTAATCTAACAAAGGCTTTTAATTTATATAAAGAAGCAGCGAAACAAGGGAATAGTGAATCAAAGTGTAATTTAGCTAGATGCTACGAAAAAGGAATAGGCGCAGAAGTCAATTTACCAAAAGCCTTTAATCTATATAAAGAAGCAGCAAGACGAGGAAATAATGATGCGAAGTACAATTTGGCTAGATGCTATGAAAAAGGGATAGGTACATACAAAGATGAAAACCAAGCGATGCATTGGTATAAATTAGCCGAAGAACACAATGAAGATGCAGAAATGGCCTATAATATCGCAAGATACTATCAAAGAACCTGGGGCGAAATAGAGGATATACTTAGATGCTATAAAAAATCTATGGCCCTAGGGCATGCGAAAGCACCGTATGAGTTAGCTATGTATTATGCTAACGACAAGGAGGAGACGTTTAACCTAATAAAATTATCCGCCATTAGAGGATACGTAGTAGCACAAGATGAGCTAGGATATTGTTATTATTATGGTAGAGGAACCGAAGTAAATAAAGAAGAAGCGATTCGCATGTGGATACTTTCAGCCAACCAAGGAAGTATAGCAACGCAGTGCAAATTAGGATGGCATTATGAGGATGGAATAGACATAGAAAAGGATTTGGAAAAAGCCATATATTGGTATGAAAAAGCAGCCCATGCCGGAGACGAAGGAGCGCAAAATCATTTAGCCGAATGCTACGAACAAGGAATAGGATTAGAAATAAATTTAGAAAAAGCAGTATATTATTATACATTAGCAGCCAAGCATGATTTTTCAGCAGCGCAATTTAACTTAGCCCGATTCTATGAGCATGGATTAGTGCTAGAAAAGGATGAAAAAAAAGCCTTTTATTATTATAGCTTAGCAGCAAAAAACAGTTATAACGCTGAAGCACGTTTTAAAGTGGCCCAATGTTATGAAAATGCTATAGGAACAGAAAAGGATTTAGAAAAAGCCTTTGAAGTATATAAAGAAGCAGCAATGTTGTTTGATCCATCAGTTCAGGCGCAGTATTATTTGGCCAAATGCTACGAAGAAGGAAAAGGCACTATGCAAGACAAAGAAAAGGCCATAAAGTTTTACCAAAAAGCTGCTGATAACGAATTGGCTTTGGCCCAATACAAAGTAGGAGAATATTACAAATCTAAGGATATCGCAAGAGCGTTTAGATGGTTTGTAAAGGCGGCGAAACAAGGGCTAAAAGAAGCCAAAGAAGAAGTGATAGAATGCAAGAAAATAGGCTATGCAGAAATAGAAAATCAGGCCCAAATGATTAGAGATTATGTAACAAGGGCTGAAGAAAATGATGTAAAGGCTCAATTTGAGCTAGCTTTTTGCTATGAAGTAGGACAAGGCGTGGACAAAGATTTATACAAAGCAATAAAATGGTATAAAAAAGCAGCCAAACAAGATATGGTAGAAGCGCAGTTAAACTTGGCCAGATGTTATGAGATGATCGTAGACGATGATGAGCCAGAAGCATTGGAGAAATCATTTTATTGGTACAAAAGAGCAGCCGAAAATGGAAATATGTACGCACAATACCAATTAGGTTATTGCTATTATTATGGATGGGGTGTAGCTCAAACAATGGAGCGAGCATTCTATTGGTTTTCGAGGTCAGCCTTGCAAGGATATGCAAAAGCGCAATATGAAGTCGGTGTATGCTATAAATACGGAAGTGGCGTACGAAAAGATTTATTAAAAGCTGTAGAATTGTATAAACAGGCAGCATCCAATGGGTATGAGATAGCACAATTAAATTTAGCAAATTGGTATGAAATCGGTATGAAAAAAGTATTAGAGAAGGATGTCAGAGAAGCATTTCGATGGTATAAGCAATCCGGACGCAAGGGTAATTCGATAGCACAATATAAGGTTGGAAAATATTATGCCGAGGGAAAAGTGGTTGAAAAAGATTTGACAGAAGCATTTTATTGGTTTAAGCAAGCTGCAAAAAACGATATGGAAATGGCGTTATATGAACTAGGTATTTGCTATAAATATGGATTTGGCGTAGAAATAGATGAGATAAAAGCATTTTTTTATTTCAAGGAATCGGCCCTAAAAGATTATGCTAAAGCACAATTTAACGTAGGCTATTGTTATGCAAATGGGATAGGAACAAAACAAGATATAGATAGAGCTATGTATTGGTATAAGAAAGCTGCGGATCAGGGCCACAAGCGTGCGCAGAGAAGATTAGAATTGTTAGAAAGCGTGCAGGGAAACTAAGACTCATCTAAGTTGGTGGCTCCTGCTCCACTTCTAGGGGAGCTGTCAGCGAAGCTGACTGAGGGGTTCTTATGGAGTGGTCGCCCCGCAATTATTTTTTAGCGAAGATGACGGATAGAGTAAAAATAAAAGGCTCCTCAACCTCTCAATTAAGAAGAAAGGATGGGGAGCCAAAGTGATTTTAGCCTTTTACAGCACCAGCGACTACGCCGGCTATTATATATTTTTGACATAATAGATAGAAAATAATTATTGGTGTTACAGATAAAACTAGAAGGGCCATTAAAGCGCCGTAATCTTTTGCTCCATAAGAGCCCATTAAGAATTGTACAGTTACGGGAATGGTTTTGTAATCAGTAGAAACACCGATAACTAAATATGGTAGTAAATAGTCATTCCAAATCCACATAGCGTTTAGTATAGCTATAGTGATAGTAGTTGGCTTTAGGATAGGTAAAACGATTTGGAAGAAAGTCACAAGAGGAGTACAACCATCGATTAAAGCCGCTTCTTCTATTTCTAGAGGTATGGATTTTAAGAATCCGCTGAACATGAAAACAGATAAACCAGAACCGAAACCTAAATAAAGAACAACCATTCCAATTGGATTGTTAAGATATAATGTGTCTGCTAATTTTGACATGGTGAACATAACCATTTGGAAAGGAACGATCATAGAGAATACGAACATGTAATATAAAAAGCTAGTTAATTTATTTTTTACACGTGTTATATACCATGAAGTCATGGATGTAAATATAATGATAGCTCCTACAGAAAAGACTGTAATAAAAGTTGAGATACCAAATGCTCGGAAAAAGTTTGTTTTTTCAATTCCTTTTACATAGTTTGTTGTGCCTGCAAAGTAATCACCAATTGGTAGTGCGAATGGAGCATCGCTGATGAAAAATTGTCCTTTAAATGAGTTCATGATTACGAATAATATCGGAGATATAAAAAGCAATACCAGAATAGTTAAAATTGTATAATAAATTTTATTTGCCTTTGGTGTACTCATTAATTTTCTACCTCCTTACGACGTGTAATAAACACTTGAACCACAGCTATCGCAGCTACAACAATAAAGAATATAGTCGCCTTCGCTTGGCCAACACCTTCGAATCCGATTGTGTCATAGAATGTATTATATATGTCTAAGGCTAACATCGATGTTTGATTCCCCGGCCCGCCATTTGTTAATGCAAGGTTCTGGTCAAACATTTTAAATGAATTTGCTATCGTTAAAAATAACGCTATGGTTATGGAGGTCATGATTAACGGTAGTTTTATCCTAAATACTTTTTGTAAGCTTGTAGCTCCATCTATGTCCGCTGCTTCTAGGACAGAAGTAGAAACGTTTTGTAGACCTGCAATGTATATTATCATGATGTATCCAATGTATTGCCAGTTTACTACCATGATTAGTCCCCAAAATCCGTATGATGAATCCATTAACATGGTCATGTCAAAGTTTACGAGTATTCCGTTTATTATGGATTGCCAAATGTAGCCTAATACGATTCCACCGATTAAGTTTGGCATAAAAAATACTGTTCTAAATAAATTGGTTCCTTTTAACTTTTGTGTCAATAATAACGCTAGTAAAAATGCAAATATATTTACGGTTAACACAGATACTAACATTACCTTTACGGTAAACCAAAATGCATTTATAAAATTAGGATCCGAAAAAACCTGTCTATAATTGTCTAGACCGACGAATTTAGCATTAGTTACAGTCGTAAATTCACAAAACGATAAATAGAGTCCCGTTAAAAACGGTATTCCGAATGCAAGTGCAAAAGCGAGTATAGTTGGCAAAGCAAAAATTGCAAATTGCTTCTTTAAATATTTTTCCATTCGCTATCAACCTCCATAATAATATAATAAATATAAAATTTTAACTTCCAGGAAGTACGTAAGAAGCCACCTCCTTTCAAACTTAACATAGAAGGAAGTAGCTCGTTGGCTAATATCATTTGTTATTTTATCAAAGCTTTTTGTGTCGCCCAACCGTCTACTACGGTACTTTCAACATCGGCCCAAGTTTTTGTGCCCTGAGCGTATTCCATTAAGCTAGCACCAACATCATTTTTAAAGGTTTGGCTAGGGAACATAGGAAATACCCAAGTTACGGATGGTTTACCATTTTCCATGTGAGTTAATAATGATTGTGCTAATGGGTCCTGTGGCTTTTCATCATCGGAAAATGTACTATACGGCGCTATATTTCCTAAAGTGTTAACCATTTCATTTTTTCCGGTTTCGGATGTCAATAACCAATTTACGAAATCAATTGTAGCCTGTTGATTTAATTCTGATGTTTGAGAGTTTATGGCTAAATAGTTTTCGTTACCAATAGGTAAGCCAAGATTTTCTTCGCCTTCTAAGCCTGTATAAATTGGTAAGAATTTTACATCCTCAGCTTTTACAGTGTTGCCAGGTATATCGGCAATTTGTCCCCAGGCCCAGTTTCCGTTTTGAACCATTGCTGCTTGGCCGAGAGCAAATTCCGCCATGGAGTCCATAACACCTTTTGCGCTAAGCAATGTTGGTGTAGTGGTTGAATTGTTGATATATAGGTCAAATATATTTTTGAATTCATTGCTGTGAGTAAATTCGATTACATCCAAATCGTTTACGCCTTTATCTTTGAATTCACCATAGATTGGCATGTTGAGTAAGTGAGTTTGCCATCTCCAGTCTTCGCCCGGTAATAAGGATGTAGCAGCAAAAGCGCCTTCGATTCCTAATGCATCTTTATTTGCTTGGATATCCTCTGCCAGGGTTTTTAGAGTATCGAAGTTTGTTACTTCGGCCAAAGATTTTACTTTAGCATTGCTTAGGGCAAAATATTTATCTAAAATGGCTTCGTTATAAATTATTCCGTAACCTTCAATAGCCAGTGGAAGACCATAAACGCCGCCGTCTTCACCAAGTATAGCTAAGCTTTTATCTGTTAGTGTATCATAAAACGGTACGGCGGATAGATCAGAGCAATAATCTTGCCAAGAAATGTAGCCCATAGGTCCGTTGATATGGAATAATGTAGGAGCACCTTTTTTGGCCATTTCAGATTTTAATGTAGATTCGTACTCGCCACCGGCGGCCGTAACAACTTTGACTGGTACACCAGTTTCAGCGGTGTATTTCTCAGCGATATCGTTCCATAACTCAGCAACTTCGGGTTTGAAATTTAAATAATATACAGATCCCGAATCACTGGCTGTATCTTCGGATGCACCGCAAGCCACCAATGTTGTAAAAGAAGCTGTAAGAATTAATAAGGCTGATAATAATTTTTTACTCATTTAGATTTCCCCCTATAATAGACTAATAGAAATAAAAAGTCGTACAATTTTTATAATATTTTTTAAGTAAGCTATATAGATAATTTTATTATATTCATATGAATGAGAAAAAAATATCAAAATTTTTACTATTTTTATGTTAAACATATAGATTGATATTGGAGATAGAAAAAAATTGATTAGGCTAAAATAAATTGAAGGTAACGTAAATCCCCATGTGATATGATTATTCATATGAAATAAAAGAATGGAATTAAGGATAAGAAATATTTTTAAAATTTTTATATTTGTTTTAAATATTTTAGAAAGACTAAGGAAATTTATTTTCTAATAATGTTGTTATACTATATATATCGGTAATAAATAGGACAACTTAATCGGTAAATGTTGGATAAGGAGGCTGTCGCATTAACAATGAATGGAGTTATACATCTAAAGCTAAGTGCAAGCGAAAAAAATTACGAGGGAAGCGGTGCCCCCCTCCGGTCTTCACAACATTGCAGGGAAGTGGCCCTGCTCCCCTTTCAGGGGCATAGCCGGGAACTTAAGATTGAAAGTGTGTAGAGAATTTCACAAAATTGCAGGGTAGCGTGACCACCTTCTGTTTCCACAAAATTGCGGGGAAGTGGCCCTGGGGCTATCGCATTAATTTCAAAAACGAAGGATCATCTTCTGCTTCCGTCATCTAATAATAACTCTCGGCGACACTTCCCATAGAAAACAAAATTACGGGGGAGGTGTCAGCGTAAGCTGACGGAGGGAGAAAGCGTGCATTCAAGTTTTTGTTACTTTCAAGTAAATTATAAATTTTACAAGTTTACATCGTTTTTCTGTCATTTGGAATTTAATTGCGACAGCCCCTGTCACGAAGTGACGGAGGGAGTAAGAGAGGTTAAGCGCAGATCTGATAATAAATTTTTGAAGTTATTTTATAGACGATGCAATAAACAATAAAAAATACAGCAATAGTACCTATAAAGTAGCCTATTATTAAATTTATATTATTCAAGTATAGTAATTTTAATATTATATATAGTGGCTTGAAAGCAAATATAATGTGTATTATAGAAAAAATAATAGGTAATAGAAATACGATTAAAATTTGCTTATTGATACTTTTATGGATTAATTGATTATCAACTCCGACTAATTTTAGTATTTGAAATGTTTTTCTATCTTCATAACCTTCGGCAATTTGTTTATAAAATATAGTAAGTACTATGGCAATTAAAAGCATTGATCCGATAAATATGCCTAAGAATAAAAAGGTGCCGAATATTTCATAATAAGCAGAAAGTTGTTCGGATTTTACGATAACTTCTTTGGATAAAAATTGGCCTTTGTATTCTGATAAGAATGCATTTAGATCTGTGCTAGATAAATTGGCGTTATCAAACATTATTTCATAGTTAATATCAGAATTATTTTTTAAAACGTCAATGGTTTTTAATACATTATAAATTTCGTCGGATACTACTAAATATTTTTGATTATACGTCATAAAAAAAGCAAAACGACTATATAATTTTTCGCTAGTACCAACAATGTTAAAAGTTTCACCTAATATTTCGAAAGTATCTTGGTTATAATCATCAAATGAATGAAATAATACTTCATGATTTTTTAGAGTAAATTCTTCCTTAGTATAAGCTTTATACGAACTTTCATCTATGATAACTAAATAGTTGGGTGAAAACGATTTGTTATAAAAAGTTTGAAAATTGTCATCCGTAAAAGTAGTCATATAATTTAATTGAACTAAATTGTCAGCATGAAAATTATTTTTTAAGTCATCAACAAAATTTTGGGTATTAAAATTTAAGCTATCGTTAGTTGTTAGGGTAATTTTTACGTCACTCGGAGTGGCATTATCAACCGCATTGGTAATGCCAGAATAAAGAGAGACAGTACAGGCTAGTAAAATAATGGTTCCGGTGGATAAGACAGTGATGCTGGCTAATCCTACAGCACTATTTTTTATTCTATAAATAAGGTTTGAGATACTGATAAAATTTTGAGGCTGATAATAAATAGATGATTTATGCTTTAAAATTTTCAATAAAAAATTAAACAATGCGATAAAAGCTAAGTAGGTTCCAGCAATTACAAAGCAAACGGCCAAAGCAAATTCTCCAATTGCCTTCATCGGATTAACAATAGTTAGGGCCTTAAAGTATCCATATCCGAGACAAATTAAGCTGAGTAGAGCAAGGATTATGTGATTTTTACTTAGGACTTCGCCGGTTCTATTGGCTTTTAACATCTCTATTGTTTTAGTGTGATAAATTAATTTGATATTGCTAAATGTTATTACTGCATAAATAGCTATAAACCCAATGATAGTTAAAAAAATTGCTTGTGTACTTATGGCAAATTGATAGCCTAAATTAAAGTGAACTAATTTGGATAGCGATAATATCATAACTTTAGAAAAGGTTATGCCAAGAAGTAATCCAATAGCAATGGAAAAAGCAAATATGATAAAATTTTCGATTAAGACTATAAAGCCGAGATGTTTTTTTTCTAACCCTAGTGCGTTGTATATACCAAATTCTCGTTTACGGCTTTTGATTAAGAAACTATTTGTATAGAACAAAAAGATAATGCAAAACAAATAAATTATTATACTGCCGACGATTAGGATTCTGAACATAAGACTGCCGGGTCTAGTTGATTCGGCGAAAAGTAAATTTAGTAAGTTGTAAAAAATTACGACTGAAAAGATAACTGTTATAGTAAAAGGCAAAATAGTTTTTATATTTTTACGAAAATTATTGAGAGATAACATCAGCAAACTATTCATTTGGATTACCTCCGTTTTGCATAGTGATAAGAGTGTTAGAAATTGATTCGAAAAATTGTTGTTCGGATTGATCTTTACGGTAAAGTTGATGATAAATTAGCCCATCTTTGATAAAGAGAACACGATTAGCAACGCTGGCAGCTTTAACGCTGTGAGTAACCATTAAAATAGTTTGATGATTAGCGTTGATATTTTTAAATTCTGACAAGATTTCGCCGGCCGTTTTAGAATCTAAAGCACCTGTAGGCTCATCGGCTAATAATATATCCGGATTAGTGATGATCGCACGAGCGATGCAGACTCTTTGTTGTTGGCCACCGGAAATTTCGTAAGGATATTTATTTAGTAACTGATGAATATTTAATAATTGAGCTACAGGAATTATGCGTCGCTTCATTTCGGGAAGAGATATTTTGGATAGAACTAAAGGTAATAAAATATTATCTTTTACGCTAAACGAATCTAAAAGGTTAAAATCTTGATATACAAATCCGAGTTCTTCACGTCTGAAACGGGCTAGTTCTTTTTCTTTAATGCTGGAAAATTGTTTACCTTTTAAGAGAATTGTACCGTCCGTTGGGCGATCTAAAGCTGATAGGATATTTAGCAACGTTGTTTTTCCTGAACCGGATTCGCCCATGATAGCTACGAACTCGCCAGGCTGAACGGAAAAACTTATATCCTTTAAAGCTTCTATAGAATTGCTATTAAATTTTGTGGTATATACTTTTCTTAGGTGATTAACTTCTAAAATATTGTTTACAGGTGGTTTATTTACTGAATTATTTTTTGGGCTATATCTTAAACCAGTCATTGGTTTATTTTTTAAAGTATTCATGCTGTAGCGCATCCTTTCAGTTGTCTATAGAATTTTGGGCTAGATCTTTAGAATGTTGAGCTAGATCTTTAGAATGTTGAGCTAGATCTTTAGAATGTTGGATTAGATCTTTAGAATGTTGAACTAGATCTTTAGAATGTTGAACTTGATCTATAGAATTTTGGGCTAGATCTTTAGAATGTTGTACTCGATCTATAGAATTTTGGACTAGATTTTTATAGTTGTGTAGATTAAAAATATTTGTAGCGTAAGTTTCTTGTTCGGATAAAGGAACGCATTTATAATAGTCCCAAAGATAGTTTAATTTTATATTAATGGCTATATTTGTTTCGTCGCCAGTTAATCGATTAATAGTGTTAAACTCAGGATAAAATTGATCATTATCGTTGTTATCATCATCCAAAGAGATGGTATTGACGTGAGCAAGAGCTTCTCGTGTGTCTTCGATCGGAACAATTTCGTCTGTAATGATGTAGCCTTGTCCATTGTAATCGAATGTAAATGAACCGTTAGGTAATTCTTCTAAATCTATTTGAGTAGCTTTATATTTTGCATATTTTATAATCGGAGCTTTGACTGCATCTAGAGTCGTACATCCGGATAAAGAAGTAATGAATATTGTAAGCAAGGTTAATAATCCTAATTTTTTTTTTACGATTTTCATAAAAGTGCCTCCCATGCTAATTTTATATTTTATGCTATATATTGTACAGTATATATCGGTATTTGGTGAGGCAATATTATAAGCAATTTTTTCCTATTAAGTGTGGTTGTTAGTGGATTACGATAAATCAATTTAAAACGAAGTCTGTCGATCGATTATGATTTTATTCGTTTGCAATAGACTCATTGGGCAACAACTTAGATATTGTTCCTACTTCGCTAGAAAGGGAGCTGTCACAAAATTGCGGGGAAGCGGTGGAGCTGTCGCATTAACTTCAAAAACGAAGGATTATATTCTGTTCCCGTCATCTAATAATAACTCTCGGCGATAGTTCCCATAGAAAATAAAATTGTGGGGAAGCGGTGCCTCCCTCCGGGAGGGAGGTGTCAGCGAAATAGCCTCCTTCTTCGAGGGAGGTGTCACGAAGTGACGGAGGGAGTTAGAGGGAGAAAGCGTGCATACAAGATTTTGTTGCTTTCAAGTAAATTGTAAATTTTGCAAGTTTGTATCATTTTTCTGCCGTATAGAATTTAATATTTGGAATTGTTAATGCAATAGCCCCTGTCAACAAAGCTGACTGAGTGCTTATAATTTAGAATTTTTATATTTAAAAAATAAAGTATGTAAAGCAGCAAAAAAATAGTGGGGGTTTAATTAAGAGGGCTGCTTTTATATTTGAAAAGCGCTTATGCTATTAACAACCCCATGGCTACTAATAGCAAGATATTGATATATAAAGGTAGAAAGAAGATATAAGGATGGAGAAGAAGAGGCGTTAAAATTTATTGTTATGACGTTCCAC
>LNZM01000137.1 GCA_002007295.1 Candidatus Epulonipiscioides saccharophilum
ATACCCCGGGATTTTTGCTATAACACTCGCTAAAGTTGCATTATTTTATATTTTATCATTCATTTCAAATATTACATAACACGTTGAATGTTAATTGACTTTTAGGTTGTTAGTACGATATCCCCTTACAATTTCCCCTTAGTTCGCTTCGCCAAAAGATTCTTAAGTTCTCGCCTATGCCCCTACCCTCCTCCCGGAGGGAGGTCCCGCTTCCCAGCAATTTTGTTTTCTATGGGAGTTGCCTGTCGAGAGCTATCATTAAATGACTGAAACAGAGTATTAGCCTTCAATTTTTAAAATAAGAGAAGTTACACACTTGCCCTTTGCACTTGAACTTAGCTAACTAATGGGGTCGGCAAAAAGGGTAATTTTTAGATTATTAATGCTACAGCCTCTATTTTACTAACTTTTCCATTTCTTTTTGTGTTGGCGTAACAGTAACACTTTTAAAATTATAATAAAGAACCATACCCGGTTTTGCCCCTGGTACTTTCTTAATATTTTTTCTAGTCGTGTAGTCTATTTCTACATGGCTAGAATTTTTTCCACTACTAAAATAAGCCGCTATCATTGATCCTTCATATAAATCCTCCTTGGTTAGTTCATAACCATTCGGAACTTTTACTATAACATGCGATCCGGGGCCAGCCTTAATGTGAAACCACATATCGTTAGCTTTAGCAAACTTCATTGTTAACTCGTCATTTTGATAATTATTTTTCCCAACATACATATCTAATCCAGAGCTTGTTCTAAATTTCATATACGGTGCTTGATTCTTTACTTTCTTCTTCGGATCCTTTTGCTTTCTCTTTAAATATCCCATTTCTATCAATTCTTGTCGCAATTCTACTATGTCACTCTCATTTTCCAAAATATCCAAAGACATTAGTACCGATTGCAGATAAGCTAAATCTTCTTTTATTATTTCTAACTGCTCTTTTGCGGCCACAAACGTTCTTTTTAATTTTGTATACTTCTTAAAATAATTCTGTGCATTTTCTATCGGCGTTTTCGCCGGATCCAATGGTATTAATACTTCATCCTGATTTTCGCTATAATAATTGTTTGCTACAAAACTTTTGTCGCCCTTTTTTATATTATACGAATATGCTGTAATCAGTTCGCCGTAAATCTTGTAATTTTCGCTATCCTCACTTTGCTTTAAAGCTTCGTTTTGTATAGCCTGTTTTCTAATTGTCCGATCCAGGAAGTTTAGAATCAACTTCTTTATATCTGATGTTTTTTGTGAAATCGTATATTTCTGGTTTTTACCATGTGTAAATTTCTCAATAACTTCGCTTATTGAACCGATATATAGTTTATTGTATTCTGACATTATTGTCAGCTCAAAACTATAATAATCTACCGGCGTTCCATCGGCTGTTTCGTAGAATACAGGCAAAAAAGTATCTAATTTTACATGATTTATCACGTTATCGAAGACTTCATGCAGTTTATCCATCTCCTCCAAACTAATAAAAGATGAATTAGAATCGACTTCGGCTTTTAAACATATCTCAGAAGCAATCAATGGACTTAAGCCACTAAATGCCTGATAAATTCTTTTGAATATTGGCCCCTCTTGACTCGAAACTGCTATTGCAAATTGTT
Organism: Candidatus Epulonipiscioides saccharophilum; assembly: GCA_002007295.1. Classification (GTDB taxonomy): domain Bacteria; phylum Bacillota; class Clostridia; order Lachnospirales; family Cellulosilyticaceae; genus Epulonipiscioides; species Epulonipiscioides saccharophilum. The sequence continues at coordinate 1,615 of LNZM01000137.1, forward strand.
CTTTATTCACATCTAACGGATTCAGTTTATTCTGATTCGGCGGATAAACATATTCGTAGTTCGGCAAAATAGGCCTAACCTTAGACTTATCATATGAAATATGTTTTATGCTATCCAACACTCGCAATTTATCTTCTTCTTTAATAGTTAAAATCAAGTTACTATGGCGACCCATAATTTCTAGGATCAATATTTTAGTAGAAATATCACCCAAGTCGTCTTTAACTTCCAGTTCTATATTTACGATCCTCTCAAAATTCGGCTGAGATATATTTAAAATTTTTGCGCCACTAATATGTTTTCGCAAAAACATGCAGAACATAGGTGGAGTATCAACCTGATTCTTAACTTGATCCGACAGAACAATCCTCGGATATTGACTATTTGATGACAGCAACAATTTTTTATTTTTCCGATTATTTCTGATAACCAGCATCAATTCTTCTTTCTCCGGCTGATAAATTTTTTCTATTCTACCGCCCAAAATTTCTTTCCTTAATTCACTAATTATATTAGCTAGTACTATACCGTCTAACATGGGCAAATCTCCTTTATAAAATTATAAAATAGTAGCGCCGCCAACTACCAAATCGTCCGAATAAAAGACGATAGCTTGTCCCGGCGTAGGTGCTCTTTGCGCTTCTTCAAACTGACATTTTAACATTCCTTCTTCTTCTACTACTCTACATTTAGCCGGCTCATGACTATATCGAATCTTGGCGCTTACTTCTAATGGAAATCTTATGGTATCCATAAAGTTTGGATTATCAGCATAAATTATATTCGTAAATAGATCGACATTATCACCCAATGTGATCGTATTGTTTTTTGCATCTATTTTTGTTACAAACACTGGTTTGCCAAACGTTATCCCTAATCCTTTTCGCTGACCAATCGTATAATTAATAATTCCTTTATGCTGGCCCAAAACTTTTCCTTCCGAATTAATAAAGTTTCCTCGCTTAGATTCTACCCCTGTTGTCTCAGATATATACTTCGAATAATTATCATCCGGCACAAAGCATATCTCTTGGCTATCCGGTTTATTTGCTACTAGCAAACCGATGTTGGCTGCTATTTCTCGGATTTCATCTTTAGAATACTCTCCTAGAGGCATTAAAGTTTTTTCTAGCTGATTTTGTGTTAAATTATAGAGCGCATATGTTTGATCTTTCTTCAATGATTTGGATCGTTTTAGCTGATATCTATTTGTATCCTTATTTTTTACGACTGTAGCGTAGTGGCCCGTTGCAATGTAATCCGCACCGATTAATAAAGCCTTCTTTAGCATGGATTCCCATTTTACATATCGATTACACGCTATGCATGGATTCGGAGTACGGCCCTGTTTGTACTCATCAATAAAATAATCTATCACTTTTTCCTTAAAATCTTGCCTAAAATTTATTACATAATGCGGAATTTCTAATTTATCACAAACTCTCCGAGCGTCTTCGACAGCACTTAGTCCGCAACAGGATCCTTCGGCCGAGGTATCTTTTTCCCAAATTTGCATTGTCATTCCTATTACTTCATAACCTTCTTTTTTTAAAAGGTATGCACAAACGGAGCTATCAACTCCGCCGGACATACCCACTACAACTTTTTTACGCATGTAATGACTCTTCGGACCCTTCTTCTTCTAATTTTGGTGGTTTCAATCCTTTTATTTCTATATTATACTTTTGAGCATAATCCCACAACGCCGATTGAATTGCTTCTTCCGCAAGTAATGAACAATGGACTTTTACTGGCGGTAATCCTCCTAACTCTTCCATGACTTTCTTATTGGTTACTAACAAAGCCTCTTCTATCGTTTTACCTATTATCAATTCTGTTGCAACCGAGCTGGTGGCGATAGCTGCGCCACAGCCAAATGTCTTAAACTTAGCATCTTTGATTATCCCGTTTTCTATGTCTAAATACACTTTCATGATATCGCCGCATTTTGCATTTCCTACTACTCCAACTCCACTGGCCGATTCTATCTCACCAACATTACGTGGATTCATAAAATGATCTATTACTTGTTCTGTATACATTCTCATTCTCCATTCTTTATTTAGTTTAACCTCTAATTTTCACTTTTGGTTTATCATAGCTCCTAAACTTCTCGTTTTCACTTTTGGTTTATAAAATTTTCGTATAATGGAGACATATCTCGCATTCTCTTTACTATACTCGGTAACGTAGATATCACCTCATTAATATCCTCTACTGTTGTGTCCGAACCGATTGTAAAGCGGACCGAACCATGTGCTTTCTCATGCGGTAATCCTATCGATAGCAATACATGTGATGGGTCCAGCGATCCGGATGTACACGCCGAACCACTTGAAGCACAAACTCCATTCATATCTAATAATAACAATAAGGATTCGCCCTCTACAAATTCAAAGCTAATATTTACGTTATTCGGTAGTCTATCAGATAAATGGCCATTAATTTTTGTATATGGAATATTTTTTATTATTCCCTCTACCAATTTATTTCTTAATGATGCAAGGTGTAATATTTTTCGCTCAAAATTTGCATATGCATATTTCATAGCTACGCCTAGGCCAACAATACCAGCTACATTCTCTGTGCCACCACGTTTACCTCTTTCTTGGCCACCACCATGCATGAAATTCTCAATTTTTATCCCATTTCTAATGTACAGAGCACCAACGCCTTTCGGCCCATTTATTTTATGCGCTGATAAAGATAGTAAATCTATTTTGTTTGCCTTTACATCTATACTTATTTGGCCCACAGCTTGCACTGCGTCTGTATGAAAAATTATTTTATTTTCGGATGCCACTTCTCCAATTTCTCTTACCGGCATAATGGTACCTATCTCATTGTTAGCATACATAATTGTTATTAATATAGTAGTATCCCTTATAGCATTTTTCAGATCGTCTATGCTAATTTGGCCAAATTCATCTACATCCAAATAGGTCACTTCATAACCATTCTTTTCCAAATACTCACAAGTATGCAATACAGCATGATGTTCGATTTTTGACGTTATTATATGATTACCCTTTGCGTTATTCGCTTCTGCTATTCCTTTTATGGCCCAATTGTCCGATTCAGTTCCGCCAGAAGTGAAATATATTTCGCTCGGTTTTGCCCCTAAATATTTGGCTACCTCTTCTCTAGCATCGTTTATAGCCTTTTTATTTTTCTGTGCTATCTGATAAATGCTGGACGGATTACCAAAATTCTCATATAAATACGGTAACATAGCGTCAACAACCTCTTTCTTCATCGGTGTCGTCGCTGCATTGTCTAAATATATCAAATTCTTTTCCTCCTTAAAAATAGTTACAGATTATTATAGTGTTTCCGTATTATTATTATTACCCACTTTTCATAATCCAAAATTAATTCGCTTAAATAAATATTATTTACCTATTGCGTTAATTTTTTTCCTTCAAAATGTGTACAGATCATTATAATGTTTCCATATCATTATTATTGCCCACTTTTTCATAATCCAAAATTAATTCGCTTAAATAAATATTATCTACTACTGCGTTAATTCCATTTCTCATCTTATCCCAAACTGACTTTGTAGCACATTTACCATTGCTATCATTCTGGCCACAGCACTTTGTGCAGTTGCATCCGGATGTCTCGCAACTGCATTTTGTTGGGGCCAGCGACCCTTCTAATGCTCTTAAAATATCGCCCACTGTTATTTGTTCCGCATCTTTGGCTAATACATACCCACCTTTAGAACCTCTTGTACTTTTGACTAAGTTTTCTTTTCTTAATTTCGACAGTAGTTGTTCTAAATAGCTTTCAGAAATGTCCAGTCGCTTTGAAACGCTCTTTAGCGATCGTGGCTTTTCTTTTGCATATATCCCTATATCAATCATTGCTTTTAGGCCATAACGACCTTTCGTTGATAATTTCATAGCTTCTCTCCAATTCCTAGTTGTTTAGTAGGTTTTAATATAACTTTAGGATATCATTTACTTTTTCATTTGTCAACTATTTTTTTGATTATTTTATTAAAAAAATATTTATAAATTATTGTACATGATTAGAAAATAGGGTAAAATATATTTTAACCTCTCAATCAACTTTGTTGATAGCTATCCAATCTCTCAATCAGTTACGCTGACAGCTCTTCTAAAAGGAGAGCCTGAGAACATGGGAGCCTGAGCGGAGGCCTAAAATTATAGAATAGAAAGGAATTTAAATCATGGAACAAATCAAACAAATATTAAGAGAAATTTATCAAAAATACGGAGAAACTATATTTGAAAACAATGAAGTCTTAATAAGCTTAATAGAAGATCTATATCTAAATGATGTAGATACAACCTTACTTATCCGAGCTATAGATTGCGATGTCGCACTCGATGTTATAAACAATGTTCCGGCTATTAATGATGAGACACAAAAAGATATAATCATAAATCATCTAATTTCGGACTTAATGTGGAGCGAAGACAAAGCTATCCAAGCTGTAGATTACTTCATATACGCAAAGTTTGGCGAAGAAAAAATCGATACTGATCCAAACGCTATCGATATAGAAAATTTAAATGAACAGCTTAAGGAAGCCGAAGATGGGGATCAAGAACTGCAATATAATTTAGGAAAATGTTATGAGAAGGGACTAAAGACGGATCTGAGTAAAGCTTTCGAGTGGGTAAAAAAAGCTGCTCAACAAGGCTATGTTTTGGCCCAATACGACTTAGCTACATACTACGAACATGGCATTGGTGTAGAAAAAAATAATTCTCAAGCCTTTCATTGGTATTCTACTGCAGCCTCTGAAGGCTATTTAGAAGCCAAAAGAAAAATAGGGCCATGTTACGAAAACGGAATTGGTGTTGATAAAAATCTTACCGAAGCATTCAATCGTTACTTACAACTAGCTCAAAATGGCCATGTATCCGAACAATATAAAGTAGCACAATGCTATGAGTTCGGCACAGGTGTTAGCCCAGATAACACAAAAGCCTTCAATATGTACTTAAATGCTGCCAAACAAGGTCATGCAGAATCGCAGACTAAGGTTGGCTTATCCTATAAGAATGGTATCGGAACTAAGAAAAATAATCTACTAGCTTTCCAATGGTTCTTAAAAGCCTCTTATCAAAAATATGCACCCGCTCAATACCACTTAGCTCAGTGTTATGAATTTGGGCTAGGTATCGAAAAAGATGACCTAAGCGCATTTAACTTTTACTTAGAGTCCGCAAATCAAGGCTATGCAGATGCTCAGTTTAAGGTCGGCTGGTTCTATGCTTATTATTCTAATTCATCCAATGATAAGGGTAACAAAGCTATAAATAAATTACTTAAAACTAACAAAAAATCTGATCCTAATACACCAATTTCGACTTCTCAAATCGAAAAAAATTATCTCAAGGCTTTATCATGGTTTATGAAATCGGCCGAACAAGGTAATGCAGATGCTCAAAAGAAAATCGAAGCAATAACAGCCAAAGGATTTTAAGATCAACTAAAATTGCGTAGTCATCACTTCAGAAGATTTTAATTCAAATTCTATTTATCTTTTTTCTCAGAGGAATATTTAGACACTATTAAGAAATAACAGCTAAAAGGATTTTAATCCGAACTTTATTCCTCTTTTTTATTAGGAGGAATATTTTTTTTATGAAAAGAGGATATTTTATGCGTAAAATAGTAATAAAAATATTTATATCTGCATTAGTATTTAGTAGCCTATATATTTTTCTATGGCTAAATAATACTTATTCATTTTATAGTTCAACGGATTTACCGCTATATTGTACAATTAGTACATCAACATTAGAAAACGGAA
>LNZM01000138.1 GCA_002007295.1 Candidatus Epulonipiscioides saccharophilum
CTCAAAAGAATCCGGAAAATTACAGAGACATGTTAGTTCGAGTCTCTGGATACAGTGCTTATTTCGTAGAGTTGGGCAAACCTTTATTTTTTAATTCATGCTCCAGCCATGCGATCAACTCAAAAGAATCCGGAAAATCACAGAGACATGTTAGTCCGAATAGCTGGATACAGTGCTTATTTCGTAGAGTTGGGCAAACCTTTATTTTTTAATTCATGCTCCAGCCATGCGATCAACTCAAAAGAATCCGGAAAATCACAGAGACATGTTAGTCCGAGTAGCTGGATACAGTACTTATTTCGTAGAATTGGGCAAACCTTTTTTAATTCATAATTCAAAATTATTGGTAAATGCAGGTAATCAATTATGATTAATTACTATAGGAGACTAAACAACATGAAAAATTTCAGTTTTAAAATTCCACAAAATATAGAGTTTGGCATAGGATGTTTAAATAAATTGCCACATATTTTACAATCCGACTCTATAAATCATGTATTCATAATTTCTGATCATGGGCTTGAGGGTATAGGACTTGTCCAAAAAGCAGAAAATATACTAAGTGATCATGGAATTAAGGTGGATAAATTTTTAAACGTATTGGCAAATCCTACTATCCAAACAGTCAATGAAGCTAACGAATGTTTTAAAAAAAGTGGCGCACAAAGTATAATAGCATTAGGTGGTGGTAGTCCGATAGATGTAGCCAAATCTGTCGGAGTATTATCCACTTATGGTGGAAATATCAAAGACTATGAGGGAAATGGCAAAGTACCCGGAGCTATTACACCAATCATAGCGATACCAACAACCGCCGGCACGGGCAGCGAAGTCACAGCCTCTTCGGTAATTACCGATCAGGATCGAAATTACAAAATGACTATTTTTAGTTATGAACTTTTACCTAAGTATGCCTTGTTAGATCCAGTATTGATAACTTCTACACCGTTTCATATAGTGGCTGCCTGCGGAATCGACGCATTAATCCATGCTATAGAATCGTATATATCTTTGAACGCTAACCCGTTTTCTGAGGCCATGTCCGAAAAAGCCATGGAGTTGATAGGTAGAAGTATCAGAAAATTTGTAGCAAATCCGAGCAATTTAAGTTTTGCTTCTGATATGATGGCCGGTTCTAATTTCGCCGGAATAGCTTTTGCATGGGCCAGACTCGGTTGTATTCATTCCATGAGTCATCCGGTTAGTGCTCATTTTAATGTGCCGCATGGCGTAGCCAATGCTGTCCTTATGCCTACGGTTATGAATTATAATTCTTTGGCGGATACAGATAAATATAAAAAAATATATAATTATATCCAAAATTCAAATGAACAATATAAAAATCCTGAAAGCCTCATTTGTGAATTAAAAGCGCTTAATCACGCCTTAAAAATCCCTTCTCATTTATCTGATCTTGGCATAACTTTGGATGACAACATAATTAAGCTTATGGCCATCGATGCATCCAAAAGCGCTAATACTTTAGCTAATCCAAGATATACTTCTGTCGAAGATCTTATCAATTTGTATCATCTAGCTTATAAATAACTATTATTATGGAGGCCTATATGTTTAACACAGCTTATATTCCAGTTGGAGTACCAACCTTTCACTTAAAAAGTGCAGAAATCGAATTTAATAGATCAATACACACTATAAAAAAATAACTGATTCATGTATTTTTCCAGATCAGATGCTTTTAACTATGGATAGTTTAAACCAATTTTTAGATAAACTAATTAATCCAAGTTTGTTAATCGTACAAAATATAACATTTGCAAATGCAGTGTATATAACAGAAATTGTACAAAGATTCGACTGTCCAATATTATTATGGACTTTACGAGAACCAGTAATAGATGGTGGTCGTCTAAGATTAAATTCCTTAACCGGAGCTTATTCTGCAGGCAATGTTTTGTTAAATTTCAGAAATAAGAATTTTGAATATATTTATGGTTCTCCGGACGAAGACAGCATTATTTCAAAGATTAGCGCTACAATTAAATCCGCAAAAATTGTGCATGATCTAAAGCATGTCAATATAACCTCTGTCGGTCATACTCCGGAAGGATTCGGTTTCGGCCGTGCACTAGACGTAGAGATTGCAAAATATTTTGGAGCCACACTTTACAGTATAGAAGTGAGGGAACTAATCGATAAGGCCAAAACTTTTTCGACTGAAGAATGTTTGGATTATATAAAAGATTTTGAAAATACTTGTACTAACTATGAAAATATAGATCCTAACAATATTTTAGATTATGCTAGGTTATTGAAAGCTTACAAAGATTACGCTGTTGATAACAAAATAGATGTTCTATCATCTAGATGCTGGCCCGATTTTTTTGTAAGTTACGGCACTCCTGTTTGTGGCGTATTATCAAAACTAAACGATCTAGGCATATACGCTAGTTGTGAATCCGACACCTTCGGTGCTTTATCTATGTACATGGCCGGAAAATTATCCGGTTCTGCAACGTTCTTTGGGGATCCAGTATCTTTAGATGAAGAAGAAAACACCATCACATATTGGCATTGTGGCATGGCCGCCTGCTCTCTTTCAACTGAAAACAAAGCGAATATCGGCGTACATCCTAATAGAAAAATTGGTCCTGTCATGGACTTTGGCTGTAAACCAACTGATCGTGCCACTATTTTTAGGATCGGCAAAGACGAAACTGGCCAATTCAGATTCTTCATATTTTCTGGCGAGATATTGGACAAACCAAAACAATTTTTAGGAACAAGCTTAGTTATAAAAACAGACAGAAATAGCAAAAGTATAGTAGACAACAGCATAAAAGATGGTTGGGAACCTCATTTTGTTATAGCCTATTCTGATATAACAGAAGAATTAAAAATTTTAGGATCTATGTTAGGATTAAAGGTCATAGAATATTAAACTATTAAAGACAAATATATTAAGAAGGAGCAGAACCCATGAAAAATATAGGTGGAAATTTAGAGAGACTAAAGTTAAAGAATCGTCAATTAATACTTCGATTATTAAACGATAAAGGATCCATGTCACGAAAGTTTATCGCTCAGGCCATATCACTTACATCTGCTTCTATATCGCAATTATGTTCAGAAATGATTGCTGAAGGATTAATAATCGAAATAGGTGAAAGTATTAATACTACAAAAGCCGGGCGCAAAGAAATATTAATAAATATCAATTATGAGAACAGATATGCGATTTGTATAAATGTCGAAAAATTTAGTACTACAATCACACTCTTGGATTTAATAGGTAACGTCATCTTTTTTAAAAAAGTAAAAACAGAGATTTATATTGAATCATATATCTTTTTAAAGAAACTAGCACAGATATGCCAAACATTTTTACAGGACAATACATTTATATCCGGAAAAATTATAGGTGTAGGTGTTACGTTAAGAGGATTAGTAAATAAGGAGCGTGGCATAAGCTTACATTCTTATGAGATTTGGGATAGGGAAGTGGCCGTAAAGGAGATATTAGAATCTTTGTTACCGTTTCCAGTAATAGTTGAAAATAATCTAAGAGCTTTTGCTCAGGCTGAAATGATTTATGGAATCGGAAAAAATTATTGCAATTTAGTATTCTTAAAATGGTTTCCCGGCGTGGGGTCCAGTCTTGTTATAGATCAATCAGTATATGAAGGTAGCAACGGTCTGGCCGGAGAGCTAGCTCATTATCTTGTAGAAGAAAATGGAATTAGGTGCACCTGCGGGAAAAGAGGCTGCTTAGAAACATTGATATCCTTTGAGGCTATAGTAAATAACATAAATCTTATATATTCCAAGAGCATGACACCTATCTTATATACCTCAACAAACGGAGAAAAAAGTAATATATCCATGTTCTTGCGAAACTGCTTAAAAAATAATATAACAAATTTAGACGAATATGTTTTCGAAATACTAGATAAAGCAATACAAACTTTGGCCCTTCATACTTTTAACGCTGTCACCTTCATGGCCCCACAAAAACTTATAGTATACGGCGACTTCTTTGCATATGACTATATATACAATAAATTTATCGAATCCTATAAAAGTTATTCTACTGATTGGAATGAAGACTTAATATTTCGCAGTAAATTAAGTAATAAAATTTCATATATCGGAGCCTTGGCTATAGTTGTCGAACAATTCTTTTTTAAAGTTGGTGGTACAATAATTAATTAATGGTATTAATTATATCCTATCCAAACATAGTCTTTGTACTAAATATAAAAGATTCGTCTATTATATTGTGCTATTTATACATATAGTTGATTAAAAGAAAAAAACAACATCTAAATTATCTCAAAAAAATTATTTATTTTGCAAATAGCTTTTTAATCAAATGTACAGTATAATATATTAAAATTGCCTAAAGGAGTGAATGTTATGTTTAAAAAATGTTTAACATTATTTGCTTTAACAACAATGATGGTATCCTTATCTGGCTGTACCGATTCAAGCGAATCTGTGGATACAGGTACAGTAAGAATAATATGTCCATATGGTGTAGGTGGAACAGCAGATTTAATTGCTAGAAAATACGCCTTAGTAGCTGGAGAATTATATCCAGACAAGAATTTTATAGTAGAAAACATGACTGGTGGAGATGGATTTGCAGCAGCTACATATTTTACAGAATTAGATGCAGATACAACAGATTTATTAATATATGGCTTTGGAGTAATATATCGTCATGATCTTGGAAATAAATATAATACAGAGATAGTAGACTTTGATAGATCAGAGATATATCCTATAGGAGTTATAGATGATAGGACCTGGATTTTGTATGCCAACCCTGGAACAACTATAGAAGATATTTTGGTCAAAGCAAAAGATTCTGGAGTAAAGATGTCCGGCGGAAATCCATTATCTGATCCGCATTTAGCACTTGGCTCGTTAATAGCAGAAGAGGATGGCAAAACAATAGTAATTCCGTACGATGGTGGAGCTTCTCAAAAAAAGGCCCTAACAGACGGTGAAGTTGATGTTTTCGTTGGTACTACTCAGGCCGGAAAAGAAGAAGTCGAAGCGGGAACTTTAGATGCTATCTTATCTTTCAGTTCCAAACCTTTTGAAGGATTTATCGGGCCAGATGGAGAAGAAATCGATATACCTACAGTTGCCGGCGAAAATAAACATCCTGCTCTACGCAAAGACGTGGATTACGCTCAATATATTTTACCATCCGGTGGCTTCATTGCTACAAGAACCGGTGCATCCGAAGAATGGATTACCGAAATAGAGGATATCACTAAAGCCGTTTGGAACTCTCCAGATTATCATGAGTGGATTGACGAAATTATGCTTAATAGAAAAGAACTCTATGGTGTGGATGCTTTCAATTATGTAAAAGAAGCATCCTTTATAGCTATTAACGCATTCGAAACTTTAAAATAGAATCTCTTTAATCTCTCAGTCCATTGGCCAATAACTTAGATATTATTCCTACTTCGCTGGAGTCTACGGAGCAACAACTCCAGGAAAATCCCTTAGTCAACTTCGCTAGAAGGCATACATGGGCACTTAAGAAAATTAAATTTTGTGAAGACATGAGATACAGCGTAACGAAATAGACTGAGTGATTCTTGTGGTGCTCTAGCCCCGTCATTTTTCTCTACACACTTTCAATCTTAAGTTCTCGCCTATGGGTGATTACGAAGTAACCACTCCAGAAGGACCCCTCAGTCAGCTTCGCTGGAAGTGGAGCAGGGGCCAACAACTTAGATATTGTTCCTACTTCACTGAAATCTACGAAGTAACTGAGAGATTATTTCGACTTCTGTATTTCTTGAGCTATAAATGTCACTCGGAGCGTTTCTTTTGTATATGGTTTGTCCGTATAATCATCAAATACGCCCATACATTTTAATCCCGCTTCTTTTAACATTTCTTTAACTCGTCCTATCGGATATGCTTTTTGATAATGAAACTCTTCCGCCTTCTTATATCTGCCATCTTCTTCTTGGATAAAAAACGTCACCGCAAACTCGTTTATTTCCTCTTCTTCATCATAAAAATTTTGCCAAATATATGCTGCCTGATCTGTTTGGTTTACAAAGGTTTCATCAGCCAGTATTGTTTTATATTTAAAAATAGTATTTAAGTCAAAAATAAATAGACCACCCGGATCTAGATAATTATTGACTAATTTAAATATTTGTAGTAACTCTTCTTCCGAAGTTATATAATTTAGACTATCGCATGTGCTGCATATTACATTTACGGTTCCATACAATTCAAACTCTGTTATATCCTGATTTAAATACAATATATTTAACTCCTGTTTTAACGCCTCTTCTTTTGCTATAACTAACATTTCAAAGGAATTATCAATACCTATACTTTCTATTTTATCTTTAGCGAAATACTCGCATATTTTACCCGTACCACACCCTAAATCACATATTATTTCTGGATTAACCTTATATTTTACCATGCTCTCTTTTATAAACTTATACCATTTATCATACGGCACATCTTCCATAAATTCGTCATATACACTTGCAAATTCTAAATACGTTTCCATTTTATATTACTCTCTTTCATAAACTTATACCTTTTATTGCACGGCACATCTTCCATAAATTCATACACTTATAAATTCTAAATACGTTTCCATTTTACATTACTCTCTTTCATAAACTTATACCTTTTATCGTACGGCATATTTTTCATAAATTCATATACTTGCAAAATCTAAATATGTTTCCATTTTTTACATTTCTCCTTTAACCTTATATATTTTACAACATTCAGTTAATAACTGCAAACCTTTTGGGTATACTAATTATATATATTTTTATATTTATATATGGAAGGAGAATTACTTTGAAAAAATCGTTTATGTTTAGTGTTATTCTTTTCTCTTCCTTAATATTTTCTAATTTATCTGTTTTAGCTACTGACAGTACTAAAGTGGATTGGTGGATCGTACGGGATAAAGATCATGCTACGCCGGGAGCTAATGAACAGCTGGCTTTTAATATCCAGGATTACGATGCCTATTATACCGGCGACGTAACCCAAAAAGTTTTATATTTAACCTTCGATGAAGGCTACGAAAATGGACAAACTTCAAAAATTTTAGACGTTTTAAAACGTAATAATGTTCCCGCTATATTTTTTGTAACTTCACCTTATATAAAAACTAATCCCGATCTTATTTTAAGAATGCTAAACGAAGGTCACATGGTTGCTAATCATTCTAAAAATCATCCTTCTATGCCAAAATATACCGATAATCCAGATGTATTTAAATCCGAACTTTTAGATGTAGAAGAACAATATAAAAAAATCACCGGTAAAAATATTACTAAACTTTTTCGGCCACCTATGGGGCATTATTCCGAAGATTCTTTAGCTCTAACTCAATCCATGGGTTACCAAACTTTATTTTGGAGCTTTGCCTATGCTGATTTCGATATCAAAAATCAACCCGAACATTCCAAAGCTCAACAACTTATTTCGGATAATCTTCACAATGGTGCCATCTTACTCCTTCATGCCGTATCCGAAACTAACGCTGACATCTTAGATTCTGTTATAAAAAATGCTCAGAGTCAAGGTTATACTTTCGCACTATGGCCGATTAATAATTCTACAGAACAGTCTGTGGACATAAATAATTCTTTTTCACCCTTAATCGATGTGCCATTTTTAAAAATTACCCCTGCTCATTAAATTATGTGCCCTCTCGAATTTATCGAGAGGGTTTTTTATTACACATATTTTTTATTTAGTTACTTTAACTACTTAAAATAAAATCTTTAATTGGTTACAGTGACTTCTTAAATTTTAAATAGTTACTTTAACTAACTATTTTTTGTACAAATTTAAAATATATTGCATGCCAATTTTTAATCTAATTTCTGATTTCCAAATTATTTAGCCTCTTAAATTTATAATTGATAAGGCTTTTTTAACAGCACAAAAAATTGAATTCAATTCAGAGCTATCTTTTAAAGAAGGAAAACATTTAATGTATTATATATGTAATCTAAATGAAATAATAAATGCATTGAAAAGAATGCAGTAGTATGCTAACATATAAAAATCGATCGATTAAAAATTAAGTTAATCAATTATATAATGATTACAGCGAGCTAACAGAGAACTGACAAATTAATGTTGATTTGCTAATAATTTAAAGTCCAGCGTAAAAGTACAATAATAAAATGCTATGTACATATGTATAGGATCACTATATTTTTTCATTAAAATTTTTCTTAGAAGGATCGTTGACGAGTATGTTCGCTTTCTTCCTCATAATTTTGCTCTTGCTACTTCGCAATTTGATTGAGGGCGCACTTAGCATGTCTTGCTTTCTAATTTTTAAAATTCTCTTCAGCTCGCCCCCTTAGCTAAGATACTTCAATTACTTAAATCAAAATAATTTGCTACTTTAAATTAACTATTTTTTGTATAAACTTAAAATGGATCGCTTTCTAATTTTTAAGATTCTCTTCAGCTCGCTATCTCAGCTAACTTAGCTACTTTAACTATTTAAAATATATTGTTTTCTAAGCAACAGCTCCAGAATAACCTCTCAGTCAGCTTCGCTGACAGCTCTCCTAGAAGGAGAACCTTTCCATTTCCCCTCAACCTGTTTCTCTACGGTGCATCCCTCAGTAGTTTAATTAACTTTTAGGTTGTTAGTGTAACAGCCCCCTGGTTAGAGAACCTTTTTAATAATCAAATCCCGGCGATTCTAATGGTGCATCTAAAATAGAATCGGATGGTACATTTACATAACTTGGTGGTACTTCTCCTGAACTTACTTTATCTATCAACATTATTCGTCTATTGACAACGACCTCTTCTTCGAATAACGGTACCACTATTTGGATGGTTGCTTCAACGTCTAACCACACCGTATGATTAATCTGATTTATTCCTGTCTCTTTTAAATCGTTATCATAATCTACTGTCACTGTCCCTATCGGCAAAACTTCTATTGTTATATCCGGTCCAAAGTTTGCAAATATTCTACTTCCTGTCAAATTTCCTAATGGTATTTCAAATGGTAAAATCCCTATGTTTTGTAACGCATCTGAACATCTAGCTATTATTTGCGCACAAAGATTATTTATTAAAATTGAATTCACATTCCATGAAACCTGATCTCCATCATCGTTGTAATCATAAGCCAACAAATCTTCTATATTTGTTTGATTGGTCGCCAAAGTCTGTGCTATAGCTTCGTTTATGGCCTGCGTAGCTATTGTCGTTGTTTCTAATTTAGCCATGGCCATGGATGTTGGAATAGTTTCACGATCTAGCTGAATATATATAATAGCAATGGTTATAAACATAATAGCTATTCCAAGTATACTTTGAACTTTATAATTATTGTTCGTACTAGTTTTGATATAATTATATTGATATTGCTTTCCTTGATAACTCTCTTGTCCTTCATCTTGATTACTTTCTTCTATATTCTTGTGTTTCAGCCCATATTGTTTTAAATCATTTATGTTCTGCGACCCATATTGTTTTGAATCCTTTATATTCTGATCCGCATACTTCGGTTCATATTGTTTTGAATCCTTTTTGTTCTGACTCGCATATTTCGGCCCATATTGTTTTGAATCCTTTTTGTTCTGATTCGCATATTTTGGCCCATATTGTTTTACGTCCGAATTATTTGTGTTCTGATTCAAGTGTTGCTGCTTAGCAAAGTCTCTAATAGAAATTGCTTTTGATGTATTTTTAACTGTCGACGCTTGGCTATACCTATCGTTCTCTATTATTTTTTGTGGCACAGGTTTAATAGCTGACGGCTGATTATAACTATCGTCCTCTATTATTTTTTGTGACACAGGTTTAATAGCCGACGGTTGACTATAACTATCGTCCTCTATTATTTTTTGTGATATAGATGGAATATATATTCTTTGCGGCGAAGCAGTTTTAAAGTTAGATGTTTTTGTCGGTAATGATTGCGTTTTAAACAAATATCCTCGTCTAAAGATAAGATCGCCTCCTCTACTTTACTATTTTCGACTATTATTTTTGTGTTAATTATATTCTATACTTCTACAATATATTCAAAAATAGAAATGCCTAGTACAGTATTTTTTAATCTGACTAAAAGATTACGATTATTTTGTACTAAACAATTTTTGCTACATAGAGCCATCATTCCAGATTATTTTATATCAATCAATTTTTGCCATATAGGACCGTCAGTCAACCTACATTCTATGAAATTTATTTTGGTAGCCCCTATTTGCTTAATAGTATCCGACATCCAAATACTTTGCAGATTATAGCATTGATAAAATACACCATCCTCAATTAGTCTAACACCTTTTGGTATCTCAATAAATTTTAACGAGTTACAATATGCAAAAGCCTCTGTACATATTTTCCTAATAGACTCCGGTAATGAAATAAATTCTATGTTTACGCACCCTTTAAACGCCTCCGATCCTATTGTTTTTACACCACCTTCTATTCTAATAAACTTTAAATTTTTACAACCCAAAAAAGCTAGCCTAGAAATTTCCTGAATACTACTAGGAATCACTATTTTTTCTAAGCTATTACAAAAAGCAAATGTCCCTATTCCTATATCTTTTATAGTACTACCTAAATTAATAGTAGTTAAATTTTCGCAACCTTCAAAGGCATAATTACCTATTTCGATTACACCGTCCGGTATTGTTATTTTTTCTAAATTTTTACAACCACAAAATGCATATTCTCCTATTCTACTAATTTCTTTTGGGATAGTTAAAGCTTTTTTATTACCTTTATATTTTATAATAACGCTATCTATTATTTCAAATGCGTCTTTCTTTTCTTCTTCTATTTGTTCCGGCTTGGTTAATATAGAATGTATATGCAATAAATTTAGTTTTACTTTTTGTGATTTTTCTTCTGGTGTTCGTAATTGTGCTTTTGTTATTGGTAATTTGCCATTATTTTTTTCTAAAGTTTCTGTGCTATCTATCTCACTTAACATTTTTAACATTTTCATTATATGTTCTGATGAACGTAACTTTCGTATTGCAGTATCAACTTGTTCCTGTTTAATTTGTTCTTCTACTTTTTCTTGTGTGGCTTGTTGTTTTGCTTGTTTTAATACGGTTAATATTTTGGGTTGCTTTGTAAAAAGTTCCTCTCCATAACTATCATATAATTGTTTTATTAATTTTCTTTTTGCTTTCATATACATGCCTCCATCACATTTTATATCTTTCTTAGATTATGGCATATTTTGGTTATAAATATAACAACACAAAAAAAATACCTTCCATTTTTAATGAAAGGTGCTAATATTTAACTATTTCCCTGTCTCAAAATTTAAATCCATCATTTTTTCAATTTCTACTTGTATCAAATTTACGTATTCATACCAACTATTGCACTTGTCTATATCCTTCATAGCTTTTTTAGAACTTTCATAAAATAAGGTTCTCATCATTTTTTCATTTTTGCCTTCACTGTTCTTATGCTCATCCATTACTCGGCTTATTATCTCTTCTAATTCTTGTGCATTCTCTGGGGGTGAAAAACCTATTGTCATCATCAATGATCCGATATACTTATTTAACACGTCTAAAGCACTTTGCATATTTTCCAATATATATCACTCCTTTCGGAATTTAAGAATTTAGACATTACTTTTTTTTACTATTTAAGTATAGCATACTAAATTATCCGAAACAAGGTCCATTATCCATTATATAAATAATGCCATTATCAAAAATTATTCACTTAATTTATTTGTAATATTGCATTATAATTTTGGATGTTATATAATTATAAACAGAATAGAAAGGAGAGGATAATTAAATATGATTACGTTTATATTGTCACTTATATTATTAATTGGAGGTTACTTTATTTATGGTAGAGTTGTAGAAAAGATTTTTCGAATTGATGAAAACCGAAAAACACCATCTATAACCCAAAATGACGGACTAGATTATGTAGAACTGCCGGCCTGGAAAGCATTTTTAATCCAATTTTTAAACATAGCCGGTACTGGCCCAATATTCGGAGCAATAGCAGGTGCTATGTGGGGACCAAATGCATTTTTATGGATCGTATTCGGTTGCATATTTGGAGGCGCAGTACATGACTTCCTATTCGGCATGATGTCCTTAAGGTCAGACGGAGCATCGGTATCGATCTTAGTCGGCGACAATCTAGGAAAATTCATGAAACAGTTAATGCTCGTATTTTCCGGCATCTTATTACTTTTAGTTGGCGTTGTCTTTATTTCTTCCCCAGCTGATTTGTTAGCAGATCTAACCGGATTTAATCGATGGATATTTATTAGCATAATACTTGTATATTACATAGTTGCGACAGTGTTACCAATCGATAAAGTTATAGGCAAAATATATCCTATATTTGGTGCTGCTTTATTTATCATGGCAACCGGCATAATTGGTGGCATGATTTTTACTGGTATGATAACAGACATACCTGAATTTACTTTCTCGAATCCACATGTAGCTGGAAAATCTATTTTCCCATATTTATTTATTTCTGTTGCTTGTGGCGCAATCTCCGGATTCCATGCTACACAATCTCCAATGATGGCTAGATGCATAAAAAATGAAACAGAGGGTCGCAAAGTTTTTTATGGTGCAATGATAGCCGAAGGTGTTATCGCCTTAATATGGGCTGCCGCTGCGATGACTTTCTTCGGTAGCTTAGACGGATTATCCCAAGCTGGGCCTACAGCTGTCGTTGTCAATAAAATATCTCAAGGCCTTATGGGTAATGTCGGCATGGTCTTAGCCATTTTGGGCGTGGTTGCATGTCCTATTACTTCCGGCGACACCGCTTTCAGATCTCTTCGCTTGTCTTTGGCCGATGCTTTCAAATTAGATCAATCTAAAAATCTTAATCGTTATTTAATCGTTATCCCTATCTTTACTGTTGCTATCTCCCTATTATTCATCGACTTTAATATCTTATGGAGATACTTTAGCTGGTCTAACCAAACTTTGGCTTGTATAGCCTTATGGACTGCTGCTGCTTTCTTAAAGAAACAAAGCTCTAACTTTTATGTTGCTCTTATTCCAGCCATGTTTATGACTGTCGTTGTTACTTGTTACATTGTTATTGCTCCAGAAGGCTTCGGCATTCTAATGTCTAATATATTCAACAATGTTCAAGTAGTCGAATTTATCGGCATTTTTACAGGTCTCGTTTTAGCTATATTAGGTTATTTCTTATTTACTAAAAAAATTAGCTCTCCAAATGCTGCATCCCATACTAAATCTATCAGCCAATAAATTCATTGTTGACCTAGTTTTAGTGGCTAGCCTATATGTTCGTTGCTGACTTAGTTTTAAAGGCTAGCCTATATGTTCGTTGCTGACTTAGTTTTAAAGGCTAGCCTATATGTTCGTTGCTGATCTATTCTTAGATTATTGCATTGAGAATAAGCCAGCCAATAAATTAATAACTGACCTATTCTTAAATTATTTTTAAAAATAGTTTTTTTATACCATATTTTATTAGGCAACAATCACTGTTTTTTATTGAACACTACTTTATTAACAGAAAAAGGTAAATTAGAAACTGTACTTATTAAGTCTTTACTTATCGATTACGATAATATATACTTTGTTTGGTAAATTAATTATACATAGGTTTATGTCTTTTTTTTAATGAACTAGTCAATAACCTAACAAAATTTCCGCACTCATTATAATATAAACGAAAAAAGATTCAAATTTTTAAGGAAAAGTTTATGGGTAATTTATAAAAAATATAGAGTTTAACTCATTATATTAAATAGCTTATACCATAATTAAATAAAGAAAGTGAGCTGATAAGATTGAATTATATAGGTTCAAAATATTCATTATTAGATTTTTTATCCACAAGTATAGAAAAAGTAACCCAAATTGAGAACGTCCAAAATTTAGTTTTTGCAGATTTATTTGCCGGAACAGGAATAGTAGGTGCTACATTTAAAAAGAAGGGCTACACTGTAATATCAAATGATATACAACATTATAGTTATGTATTAAATAAGCATAATATAGAGAATAATGAGGAATTAATTATAGATTTCGTAGAGCATTTAAATTCTTTAGAAGGCATAGAAGGATTTATATATAAAAATTATTGCTTAGGTTCTGGCAGTGGACGCAACTATTTTACCGATTATAATGGAAAAAAATGTGATGCAATTAGAACAGAAATAGAAAGATTATATAAAAATAATGAGATAACTGAAAATATATATTATTACTACTTAGCGAGTTTAATTAATTCTATAGATAAATTAGCGAATACAGCATCTGTATATGGATCATTTTTAAAGCATATAAAGAAATCCGCTCAAAAAAAATTAGAATTAAAGTTATTACCTATTATAAAAAGTGATCAGGCTGGGAAGGTTTATAATAGAAATATAAATGATTTAATCCGAGAAATAAAAGGAGATATCCTTTATTTAGATCCTCCTTATAACGCAAGACAATATTGTGCTAACTATCATTTATTAGAAACTATTTCAAAATATGATACTCCTAATATAAAGGGAAAAACCGGTTTAAGAGATTATACCATCCAGAAAAGTTTATATTGCTCTAAAAAAACAGCAGAAGCTACATTTGAAGATATAATTCAAAAAGCAAATTTTAAATATATATTTGTAAGTTATAATAACGAAGGCCTAATATCTTTAGATAATATAAAAGAAATTATATCAAAATATGGAGAATATCAGGTATTTACACAAGAGTATAGAAGATTTAAGGCTGATAAAGAAGAAAATAGAACTCATAAAGCTACTTTTACTACAGAATACTTGCACTGTTTAATAAAACCCATCTAAACGGATCAAGTATAAGTATATTTTGAGCCTGAACTATCCCCACTTAATAGAAGTGGAAGCTACTCAGTTATCTATGCTTATTTTATAAACACATTCAAATTTTTTATTTGGTGACAATTTTGTAATTGTGGACTTTTCCATAAGTTCTTTACTATCCCATTCAAAATCTGAGTGACCAAACCAAGGTTCAAAGCATATAAACGGAGCATCTGGCGACCACAATGCTACAAACGGAAAGTTTGAAATATTAAATTCCACCTTATAATTATTTTTATCTGATTCAAGGGTCATAGTAGTACTTTTTAAGTTTTCAAATATAATTACTCTTTCATGAAATAATTTATGAGATATTTTTAAAGTATTACCAGTAAATCCTATCTCATCTTGTGCACATGGTCCTTTTTTTGAGCAATGGTAAGTTTTAACATTTTCATCTTTATTAAATGTAATCTTATAATCGTCAAAATTCTCGTCTTTTAATATAGGACAGTTTATTCCAGGATGCCCTCCTATTTTAAAACCCATACTTTTATTATCTAAATTTTCTACAATATACTTAATAGAGAGAGTATTTTCATCCAATATATAAATCACATGTAATACAAATTCAAATGGATATAACTTTTTTGTGTTGGCGGATGATTTTAACGTAAATATGACACTATTAGAAGTTTTTTCCGTAATATCAAATATATATTCACGAGCGAATCCATGTACTGGCATTTGATAAGTATGTCCATCAAAAATATATTCATTATCTTTCACATGACCTACATTAGGAAATAATATAGGAGATTGATAATTCCAATATTTGGGGTCTCCACTCCAAATATACTCAATATTATTAGTATCTACCATTGAATTGAGTTCTGCACCTTTCTCTTTAATCGTAACTGTTAATTTATTATTTTTTATTATCATATTCTTATTTCCTTTTCCTAATTTAGACTATAATTTTCAAGTGCTATTTACTTAAAACTATCAAAAATAAATGATCTGTTTTTAAATTATTGAGAATAAATCAACCAATAAATTAATAACTAACCTATTCTTATATTATTGAGAATAAGCTTTTTTTATGCCATAATTTTTCTCATTTATTAAAAATTGGTAAAAATTATACCCTTGACTATTTTTGTGCAACTTATTATAATGTAAGTGTCACCATTAGATACTTCTGTGTAGTTTTCTTAGGATAATCGAGTTAATTTTAGGAAAGGAGCAATCAAATGGGCAAAAAAAGACTTAGATTACTAGCATCTCTTGCTTTAGGTTTAGGTATTGGACAATTTGTTATTACGCCACTGATAAGTTATAATCAATCAGAAGCACTGGCAAATACTATCGGCCAAACGGACCAAGTCGAAGAATTAAATATATTTACTGTAAATTATTTAAGACATGATCCCTCAGATGTTGATGGCTGGAACTTTTGGATATGGCCTGAAGGCAAAGAAGGTGTCGGAGTAGAACCAAGCGATACGGTAAGCTATAAATTACCGGATGGTAAAGATTATAATTTTATGCAAGTCACCTACAAAACCAAAGAAGATAAAATTGGTATTATTCCAAGAAAAGGTGACTGGGAAACTCAAGACGGTGCGGATCGTTTTATACAAATACCTGCCGGCGCAACTTCAAGTGAAGTTTGGTTAGTAGAAGGCCATCCTGATATGGTTTATACCGATCTCAACGACATTAATTTTGAAACTAAAATTAGTCAAGGATATGTAGACTCTAGTTCTTCTGTTTTAGTGACTTTATCTGACGCAACAGACGTAATCAATCCGTATGTTTTAAAACCGGACGGGACTAAGATAGCTGTTGGAACGACTAAAATAGATGATAAGACATATTCATTCAACTTACCGTCTAATGAAACTTTTAAAGTTAACGAAGAGTATATGGTAGGAGCGGACCAGATTGAAGCCAAAGAAATAGAGATGCGTAAAATTCTCGATCAAATGTATTATGCTGGAGACGATTTAGGTCTCACATATTCAGCCGATGCCAGCACATTTAAAGTATGGGCACCGACTGCTAGTTCAGTAGAATTGGCCATATTTGACGACGAAGGAACGTATAATGAACAAGGAGTCGTACTAGACAACACCAACGGAAAAGAAACTTTAATGATACGAGACGACGAAACCGGTGTATGGAGCTTCACGTCACCTGGCAATTTATCGAGTAAATACTACATGTATAAAGTTTCGTTTGCCGATGGAACAGTCAATTATGCTGTGGATCCTTATGCTAGATCTGTCTCAGCTAACGGACAAAGAACAGCCATAATCGATTTATCTACTACAGATCCTGAATACTTTTCATTAGACGAGAAGCCACCGATCATCGACGCTTCAGATTCTGTAATCTATGAATTGCATGTTAGAGATTTTTCCATTGATCCAAATGCCCCTTTTAAGAACAAGGGTCAATTTAACGCTTTCACTGAAACCGGCTTAAAAACGGAGCAGGGCAACAGTGTTGGGATCGATCACCTAAAAGAACTGGGCGTAACTCATGTTCATTTACTT
Organism: Candidatus Epulonipiscioides saccharophilum; assembly: GCA_002007295.1. GTDB lineage: Bacteria > Bacillota > Clostridia > Lachnospirales > Cellulosilyticaceae > Epulonipiscioides > Epulonipiscioides saccharophilum. The sequence continues at coordinate 17,344 of LNZM01000138.1, forward strand.
CCTAGCTATGATTATGCTAGTGTTAATGAACTATCAGATGAGAGCCAGTTTAACTGGGGATATGATCCACAAAACTACAATGTACCGGAAGGAAGCTATTCTAGCGATCCGACTAATCCAACCACACGTGTGACAGAATTTAAGAATATGGTCGCTGCATTACATGACGCAGGTATTCGTGTTGTAATGGACGTAGTTTACAATCATACGTACAGTATAAACGATGGTCCATTTGAGAAAATTGTTCCGAATTATTATTACAGAACAAAAGACGATGGAACCTATTCTAACGGTTCTGGTTGCGGAAACGAAGTTGCATCCGAAAGGCCAATGGTTCGAAAGTATATAATAGATTCGGTTAAATACTGGGCGGATGAATACAATTTAGACGGCTTTAGATTCGACTTAATGGGCCTAATTGATACTCAAACGATGACAGAAGTAACCGAAGAACTTCGAACAGAAATAGATCCAGATATGCTAATTTATGGTGAGCCATGGCAAGCTGGGGGTAGCATACTTCATGGTTCTGAACAAACCTTAAAGGGTAGCCAAAAAGGATTAGACTTCAAAGTTTTCAATGACAATATACGTGGTGCGATCAAAGGAGACAGTGATTCGACTGGTAAAGGATTTGCTACCGGAGCAACTGGTAAAGAAGGCGACATAATTGCCGGAGTAAAGGGTGCTATTGATTCGATTGCATTGGAGCCAACAGAAGTAATTTCATACGTAACTGCGCATGATAATTTAAATCTTTGGGACAAAGTTGTAGCAACTCAAGAATTAGAGCCTGAATTAGGCTTCGAAGAAATGAAAGATGGAAAACTTTTAAATGGTGGTAGCGTTGCCGAAATGGTCGAGGCAGCTGATCCTTACAAGTTTGTCGGTAATGATCCGTTTACTAACGAGACCGTACAAAGGAGTATTTTGGCTAATGGTATTGCCTTAACTTCTCAAGGTGTTCCTTTTATACACGCCGGTGAAGAGATTCTTAGAACAAAATTCGGTGACCATAATAGTTACAAAAGTCCGGATGAAATCAATATGATTCGTTGGGAACTAAAAGATCGCTTCATTGATATTAATAACTATTATTCCGGCTTAATTCACTTAAGAAAAAATCATCCAGCCTTTAGCTTAGAAACAGCAGCTGAAGTTGACGAAAGTTTTCAAGATTTTAAATCCGACAACAATATCGTTGGTTATCTTTTAAAAGATCATGCTAACGGTGACACCTATAAAAATATCGCTGTTATTTACAATGCTAATACCCAAGCTAAAGATGTCCAACTTCCTTTTGCCGCCGACTGGAACGTTGTTGTAAACAACAGGAAGGCCGGAAACAAAGTATTAGAAACATTTGATAATACCGACACAGTTACTGTGGCCCCATTATCCATGATGGTTTTATACGATGAATCCAACGTATACGATCAAGTAGCAAGTAGTATAGATATAAGCGAAAAATTTGTAGGGCTTGGCGTTAATGATTCCAAAGTTTTTGACACTGTTATTTTAGATCAAAAAGGTGTAGAGATGAGTGCCCCCGTTAAAATAACTTCAAGTGATTCTGATGTTGTTAAAATATACGGCAACAAGGTTGTAGCCAATAAAATTGGGACCACCACTTTGACCTTTACTGTTAACGACGATACAACCACACAAGTTAATATAGAAGTAGTCGATAAATTAATACCAAGTAATATAAAGATAGAAGAACCAGCCAAGATACACGTAGACTTCAATGTGCCGATGAAAGAAGTCGTCCTGGATCAATTCGATCAGGTAATGCTCGGCGAACATGTGAAGTGGAGTATTTTGGATGAAAATATTGCAACAATCGGTATAGACGGAACCTTAACAGGTAAAGCTGATGGCACGACTATGCTGGTAGCATCAATCGGAGATGTAGCGAGTTCAATAGATATAACAGTCATACCATATGAGAAAAGGTATATCCAACTAGAATATGAACGACCAGACGGAGATTATACTGGTTGGAACTTATGGGTTTGGAATACTGGAGTAGCAAATGATAGGATAGAATTTGAACCAAGTGTAGACGGAAAAATGGTGGCCAACATAGAAATTGGTCCATCAACCGAAAGTATCGGCTTTATAGTACGCCAAAGTGTAGAAGGCAATGACTGGGCACAAAAGGATACCGAAGGCGACCGAACACTCTATGCACCGAAAGATCAAACGATAACAAAAGTCAAAGTATATCAAGGACAAATTGAAGTGGAACAACTAGATTAATTGCTAGAATTTGACCTAATATATTTAGAACAAATCGAAGTATAACAACTAGATTAAATGCTAAAAGTTGACCTAATCAAATTGAACTCTTTATAATTTAAAATAAAACATTCGCTTATGTTTTTTCAAAAAGCTCACACTACCTAAAAAATAGATGTGGGCTTTTTTTATGCTTATATGTAAGTATAGGAGCTAAAAAAATTGACCATACTTTTCATAAGATAATAAAGATCGGTAGGAGTAAAAAATGATATTAAAACAAATGCTAGAATATTCAAAATTTTTAATAAAAGAAGCAGTAAAGCCTGGAGATAAAGTAATAGATGCGACGTGTGGAAACGGATATGATACTTTATTTTTAGCCGAAATAGTGGGGCCAGAAGGTAAGGTATATGGTTTCGACATTCAAAAAAATGCTATCATTGCTACAAAGGCCTTATTAGATCAACATAAAATAACCAACGTAGAATTGATAGAAGATTCTCATGAAAAGGCCCATAAATACATCGATCATGCACTCAGTGCTGTAGTATTTAACTTAGGCTATTTACCAAAAGGTGATCACAACATAACAACTCAGCCATCCTCCACAATTATGGCTATCCATAATATATTGCCATACTTGAAGAAACATGGACTAGTAGTCATAACAATTTATCATGGACATATGAATGGAAAGGCTGAAAAAATGGCCTTGCAAAACTATTGTCAAATGTTAGAGCAAAAGAAATTTTCAGTACTAGAATATAAGTTCATAAATCAACAAAATGATGCTCCATTCATTATAGCTATAGAAAAACTATCTTAATCTTTTTAATCTCTCAGTCAGCTAAAGCTGGCAGGGGCTATCGCACTAAAAACCCTCAAAATCAAAAAACGAGCGCCCCAAAAAAGGCTCGTTTTTTCGTTTCATGGTATAATTAATTTATAACAAACCAACCTGAAATGAGGTAATTATAATATTATGAAAGATAAAATTTAAATATGGTTTAGAAATAAAAATCGTAGCAAATGAACCAGTGCAAAAAATGGTAGAAATTTGCTACAATTTAGAGACATCTACTAAAAGAATATGTAAGAGTATGTCAAAAAAACAATCCAATAACACTGTTTCAAATAGTTTACTAGGGGCTATAACAGGCAATTATTCTTAAAGAAAAATTGAAGAAGCCTGTAAAAATGACATTATTTTTACAAAATTTTTTAAAGAATCATTTTCAAAAAGAAAAGAGCTATTTTACACCCTTTCTAATTTGTACTGCAACGTTTTCCACATTTTCTTAGTTTTCAACAATATGACAAACTTTTTTGTTTGAAACAAAGACTGTCGCTTATGATTTTTCTCATTTGCGACAGCCTCTTTTTTTTAAGTAATAATGTTGAAACTTTAGTATCACTTAACACTATATTAAAATTAATTCTTTTAGCTACATCATCTTGAGCAGCGTTAATAAGATTTTGGACACCCTGATAACACTTATCAAACGAACCTTCGCCGATTGAAAAAATTCTATTCTTATCATGAATCATTTTGGGACCATCTAAACTAATAGTTATAGAAAAATTCTCAATATTCATTAAATATTTTGCAATATCTTCACTTATTAAAGTTGCATTTGTAGTCATATTATATATAATAGTTTTATTATGTAATGTTTCCGTACAATACTGAATACATTCTTGCAATAAATTAAATTTTAATAGAGGCTCTCCGCCATAAAATGATAAATAAACAGTGCTCTCATTTGATAACTTCAATATATCAATAGCCTTTTTAGCAACTTCGAAACTCATGTCTGTCATACCAAAATTTCTAAAACCACACTGGTCCTCATGATAAATACAATATTTACATCTTAGATTACATCGCTCAGTTAATTCTAGCGATATATGTTTAATTTGAGTATCTTCTAAATCCATACCATCATTATTACAATGTAAATATGCAACTGGAGGCATTTGAAGTACATTATGAGATAAAATTAGTTCATTAATGAATTAATTTAAGACTTTCTTCCAGATGATCGAATTTCAGTTTCGTTAATCCATCTAAATCATTTGTTCGCCATAGGTAATTTAAAATTTCGTATATTTTACTACTAACTTTAATTACTTTACCTGTACCTGAATCTAAAAAATAAAATTTTTTTGTAGTTTTAAAAGGTTTATATAATCTACTAAACTTATATCTACCTTTTAAATTTACAAGATTTGTTTTTAATTCTAAAAATGATTTATTATTCATAAGACCTCCATAAATTTATATTTTGTGATAAAGTATATAAAATAGATATGATTAATATGATAAATTTTATTTAAGAAAACAAAGTAAGAAATGTATCCTAAGTTAGTTATTAAGTGCGTGTTTTTTCAATAGCAATATTAGCATTTGCTTGTTTATTTGATATATTACCAGTTCTACATTGGCAAACACAAGCAAATTCACCCGCTGCACTTTTCATTTCATTTACTGTACTAACGCAAACGCACGCCCTATGATTTAAAATAGATTCCTCACAATCAACCACTTCTTTTCCAACAGGATTAACTAATTCTATAGTTGTATCAGCATCTATCGTGGGTGCTGTAATAATTACTTCATCACTAGATTTTTCAAAATCTTCTGGTACCAAGGTTTCTGTGATAATTTTTTTAGTAGTATACTCTTCGGTTATAATTTTTTTAATCACAAACATTCAACCACTTTCAATTATCACATTAATCATACCTAATAAAGTTATATGCAATAGCAATAGCAATAACAATGTTATATATTACAAATTTATTATTGTTACATGTATAATATATTTATTAAAACTCTCAATTTAGAACTTGTTATTCTTCATTCGGAGTTTTGTTTTGTAACAAAATTAAGTTTACAAAAGTATCTGACTACGAAAATATTTCCGCAATTCAAATTATGAAGTTTTCTGATGATAACAGGGTTCCAAACAGAGATTGCTTGAATAATTTTGACTCTTAATCCACTTTCGACAGCAGTACTTCTTACCAACTCATGAATGGTCTGGCCCAAGTTATTGCTTCCAATTTAAGTGGGAATTTCGAGGGCACTGAAAAACTAAAGTTAAGTAGTCCTACATCGTTTCCCAATCGTCCTTTCAGTAGCTAACGCTATCTCCTCTGAACCCTTCCGTCAACTTGCGTTGCCTCATTTTAACAGCAGAAATCATCAAAGATGCAGGTTGGTTTAGGGTGAGAATTTCTTGATATCAAAAGACTTTTTCAGTGGCTTCGGAATTTCCGGGATATCTCGCTAGAACAAACCGGTATAACTTTAAATCCATCTTTAAATTATACTCTGTCCTTTGATATGTCTCCAGAAGTAAATAGAAATTTTAACCTAGTTTTAGAACCAGGTTCAGAAGGTGGTTATACTAAAAGTATCGCCAAAATATTTGCTCTAATTTCAGAATCGAAAAATTATTAATTTATATTTACTTCGCATACAAAGTTATCGATGAATTTAAAATTTTTATTAGGTCCACTAGTCCACCGGTAAGGTCTCTATCGATAATATTCAATCAGTCGAATCATCCACTTCGCAATCTCTCTCGTACTATATTCAACAATTTTCGGATTTCGCCAAGACTATTGGGGACAATCAAAACCACGGTTATGGCTATCATCATAATAAGTATTTCAATAAAGAACTTTTTAATCAAGATATTTAAGATTTTGAAATGGATTTAGATGAATTTATGAATTAATCGACTTTTCAGTTTCCTTTATTTATTAAATTATTCAAATCAATCATTGAGTATTTGGTATTTTTTTTTGAAGTTTATTTAAATATATCGACATTTTTCAGAAATGATTTTATAATAATTTTCATAAAAAACATTCTTTATTTATTTTGGTTTTGCAAACTTGTGGCATTATTATAAAAAATACAGAGATATTATAGGCTATATACCACAGGATTTTAATGTTTTCCTTGGCTTTACCGCTTATGAATTCTTAGAATATATAGGAACCCTAAAAGGTATGCATAAAAATGAATTTATCCGATATCGAGGCGATAGCTGAACAATTAATAATTATAAAATCAGGACAATTAATAGAGTTTAACAGAGTCGATACTCTTACCGAAAAAATTAGAGGACAAGTGTTTGAAACAATCGTAGATGATCAAATGTTTACTACTTTAAATTTGGAACGAAAAATTGACAACGAAAGCAAGAAGGGCCAAATATTAAAGTTAGGTATGTCGGAAACATCTTTACTCAATCCAATAGTAAAAAGGTAGAACCTACACTTGAAGACTATTATGTATCCACATGTTTGTAAGATACAGCAAGGAAAAAAATGGTTAATGCTGTGACACTGGAACAATTATGATGAAGACCAGTAACAACATAACCACCAACTTATCAGAAGAGCAACAAGATTCATAATTAAATAAAGTTTTAGCAAAATAAAGGCAGATAGAAAGAATCCAATATCCAAAGACGGCATGTCTATGTCTTTAACCGATGCGAATTTATCTAATCAGCCCAAAAATATGCTCTAACTGTACGAAATGTACGAAATGTACGAAATGTACAAAGAGTATTATTACAATTTAATACAATCATCTGACTTAACTAATGATTATGTCCAAAATGTTTTAAAAATTCCCGAATGAAGCTATGGGTACGACATAACTTCCGCTGTGAACCCTAGAATACTTGCTATTTATAACGATGAAGATAAAGGAGTAGCAACAGGATATACAAATGAAAATATACGGGTATTTGAGTATGAAACAGAAGGCGATGATAGTTTTAGCTACTTATTTTTAGTTAGATACAGTAAAGAGTTACCTTGGAAAATAATTCATCATGGTACTAGCTATAAGGAATAATGATATGAGAAAAATTGTACAAAAGGTATGTAGGAGACATCTTTACTTAAGCCGATAGTAAAAAGGTAGAACCTAAAGTTAAAGACTATTATGTATCCACATGTTTGTAATATAGAGAAAAGAGGAAAAAAAGATAAACAAAAAATATAAATATATAGCTGTTTTGGGTGGCATTATTATATTATCAGGTTGTAGCCTAAGAAATTCTGAGATTAACACCTCTGTTCAAGGTTTAGTTAATAATATAGACACAGGAGAAGTGATGCAGAATAACGTAATAGAAAATTTATCAGCCGAACAACAAGATGTAGAATTAAATAAAGCTTTGGCAACATTAAAAACAACCAGAAAGACTGGCGGAGAAACGATTAAAGACGGCATGTCTACATCTATTATTCCAAATGGGGCTGATTTGCCTAATCAGCCAAAAAATAAACCCGAATTTAATGAATCTTATAATAGCGTGTTACAATTAATCGCATTAACTAATGATTACGTCCAAAATGTTTTAAAAATTCCCAAACGAAGCTACGGGTATGACATAACTCCCGCTGTGGACCCTAGAATACTTGCTATTTATGACGATAAAGATAAAGGAGTAGCAACAGGATATACAAATGAAAATATAGAGATATATGAGTATGAAACAGAAGTCGATGATAGTTATAGCTACTTATTTTTAGTTAGAGACAGCAAAGAGTCACCTTGGAAAATAATTCATCATGGTACCAGCTATAAGGAGCAATAAATATGTTTAAACATGAATTTAGAAAAATGATCACACCTTTAACCTTAATATCAATTGTGGGACTTCTCATTGTTTCATCTATACTAACACTTACGTATGTAGCTCGTAGCAGACGTGCTATGCTGAGTGATGGCACACCTATGTATAATGATATCACAGCCTACAGAAAGATAGAAGCCGAAACAAAATTTGGTGAGCTTAACCAACAATATTTAGATAATTTCAGTACAGAATTTGCTAATACACTAGCCACCCCTGATTTTGATTCTAATAAACACTACTTGTACAGGGGAATTTCTCAATATGCCTATACTAACAGATTAATAAATTTTGCTTATTATGGCCCAGGCACTCTTTCAAATATGCAAGATTTGAATTTTGAATTTATGAATTCCGACAAGGATTTGCATGATGCTTATAAAAATTCTGTCTTAAAAGCAATGCAAGAAAATAAAAATTCTAAGAATATGTACTATAATATTGATGAATTGCAAAAAATAGAAAAATATATCAATAACTTAAAAACTCCATTCGTTGTAGGATGAGGGATATTCAATTTTTGAATATTTACTTTCAAAACAATTTATTTTTGCCCTAATAGCCATAGTTTTTATATCCGTTCAGTTATTTGTAACAGACACATCTAATGGCATAGATGAAATATCTTTGACATCAAAATTCGGCCGTAAGCCTAATATGAGAATAAGAGTATTAGTAACAAATTTATTTTCAATAACAACATATAGTTTATTTGTACTAAATTTGCTTATTATAGAGGAATATGTTCCTTTAGCGGTTTAGCTCAATCAGCACAAAACTATTATAAATATTGTCTTTTTAATTTAACACTCTTGGACAATATGGTAATTATGATATTGAAAGGATTACTAGTTGTTATTATTATTACTAGCCTAGTTATTTTGATATCGATGATATTACGTAATTCCAAAACTGCACTCATTACTTGTCTTTCAATACTATGGATATTAACTAGATTGCGATATACTACAAATCTAAAACAACTAATTCCTAATCCTTTATATTATGCAAAAATGGATATACAAAATACTGTATATTATTTTATAGGTGATTTTGTAACACCTTATATACTCGCATTTATACCCCTAGCTGTATTATATCTACTAATCCTAAAGTTTTTAATTAGAAGACAATACAAAAAATATAAATTAAGTTAGGAATAATATGATGGATATTATTAAAGTAGAAAGCAAACGAATACTTGGGAAAAAGTATCACTATATAATATTATTAGTATTAATATATAGCTTGAGTTTAAATTATGTATCTTTACGGCAATACAATATTTATGATAATATGGGGCAAATAACAATACCTTAGAAAGAAAACTTAGTTGTATCCAAGAGGCAGAATCCTGTATTATTAAATGTTGAAACTATAAATAAAGTAATAAATGCTACTGACACAACTAGTTATTTATATAACTCAAATTTAAATTTCTTAGTAGCAGGAAATTATGGTAAAAAGCTAGTTTTGTTGACTGATGATAATATAAATAATTTTTATAACCAAAGAATTGATAATGTTGTAATGAATATGGGCGGGGCCTATGATATAGACAATGCTTATTTGTTAGCTAATAAATCGAAATTTTCACTGGAACATCCAATAAAAATAAGATATGCTGAAGGGTGGAAAGTGGTAAATAACACTTTCATAGATTTTGCTACAATCCTAGTTTTAGGCATACCATTTTTATTAATTCCTTTATTTACTCATCCGGAACATAGCACTATGAATCAAATACTTTTTTCTACTAAACGTGGTACAAAGAATTTGGTTTTGGCCAGATTTTTAACAGCATATTTAATCTCTAGAAAGTTTATATTGCTAGTGTTCTAACATTTACACTTGTACTATTAATTAGTTTTGATTGGCAAGGAGCTTTGTTACCAATCCAAAGCAGTATTAAATTTTTGTTTTGTCCTTATGAACTAACATTTTTAGGACAATATTTCATAAATGTTAGTTTAGGTCTTATAGCTTTATTTATATTAATTTCGTTAATACTATTAATCTCTACAATAACTGAAAAAGTCTTACCTACTGCTATTACATTCACGTTTGGCTTAGGGATGATGATAATGTTAGAACGAACTAATTTGTCTTTAAATTATTTCTTGTCAAACTTTTTTCCTTATCATATGGTAGATTTTGATAATTACTATATACGTCCTATAATGTATATAATCAATGATTCAATAATACCATCTCATTGGTGGATTATGATTATTGGTATTATGCAAATATGCTTATTTGCGGGAATTTCTTATAAATTGGCATTAAGATTTTTTACTAAAAATAAGGAGCTGTCGCACTAACAACCTCAAAAACTAGAAAATGAGTGCCCAAAAAATGGTGACTCATTTTTTCGTTTCATGGTATAATTAATTTATAACAAACCAATCTGGAACTAGGTCATTATAATATTATGAGAGATCAAAGTCGACTAAAATTTGAATATAGTTTAGAAATAAAAATCATAGCAAATGAATCAGTGCGAAAAACGGTAAAAATTTGCGAAGAACTGAAACTTTTCCGAATCCAAGTGGTATCAATACATCAATTCCATTTTTCCTTAGATATTAAATGATAGTTAACATCGATCCTCATGATAAATATAGTATTTATATCTTGGATTTCATCGTTCAGTTAATTCCAGCGATATATGTTTAATTTGAGTATCTTCTAAATCCATACCATCATTATTACAATATATATGCTACTGGAGGTATTTTAAAAATAATGGCTTAGATACAATAAAATAATTAAAAATTTACGATAATAAAATTATAAGCTAAAATTCGAAAAATAGCAAAAAACGCTTAAAATCGAAATTGCGATAACTCCATATATATCAAGAGGTTAATGGGTTTTTTCGAAAATGTTTCTTAAGAAACATAGGCCTACATGCAAGAAAAATAATGGCCTCGATACAAGAAAATAATTAAAAATTTACGATGATAAAATTTTAAATTAAAATTCGAAAAATAGCAAAAAACGCTCAAAATCAAAATTGCGATAATAGTATATACATCAAGCGATTAAAGCAGTTTTTTGAAAATGTTTCTTAAGAAACATAGGCCTACAAATAAGGAAAATAATTAAATTTTTCTTTAACTCCTACTGTTAGTTTCGCTACAACCTTATTCAAAGAAAAAGGCAATGAAGAAAATTCGAAAAATAGCAAAAAACGCCTAAAATCAAAATCGCGATAATGTCATATACATCAAGGGATTAAGGCAGTTTTTTGAAAATGTTTCTTAAGAAATATAGGCCTACATGCCAAGAAAATAATGTTTTAGATACAAAAAAATAATTAAAAATTTATATTGCTAAAATTTTAAGCTAAATATTTTGAGAAAAAATTCAAAAATAGTGAAAAACGCTCAAAATCGAAATTACGATAACGCTATATACATCAAGAGGTTAAGGCGATTTTTCGAAAATGTTTCTTAAGAAACACAGGCCTACATGTAAGGAAAATAATGGTCTACATACAAGAAAATCATCAAAAATTTATGCTATCAACCTTCTAGGCTAAACATTTTGAGTAAAAGTTTATATTCTACCGATTCTGTAGATATTGTTATTCAATAAATATAAATCTTAGAAATCCTCCAATTATTAAGGAGGATTTTTTTGGCCAAAATTCGAAAAATAGTAAAAAACGCTTGAAATTGAAATTGCGATAACACCATATACACCAAGCAGTTAAGGCGGTTTTTTAAAAATGTTTCTTAAGAAACATAGGCCTATATTCAAGGAAAATAATGGTCTAGATACAAGAAAATAATCAAAAATTTACGATGATAAAATTTTAAGCTAAAATTCGAAAAATAGCAAAAAACACTTAAAATCGAAATTGCGATAACGCTATATACATCAAGAGGTTAATATAGTTTTTCGAAAATGTTTCTTCAGA
>LNZM01000139.1 GCA_002007295.1 Candidatus Epulonipiscioides saccharophilum
TTTTCATGCCTTTGTTTTACGAGAGAGATTACAGTTTTGATGTCTTCCTCAAATTGGCACATAATTCTAATTCCTGCAATGTCTTCTATACATTCTTCTATTTTATCAAAAGGTATATTTTTACGTTGAGCTTTATCTAAGATACTGGAAATTTTTTTAACACGTCCTGTTACGAATTCAATGGGAGAATATTCTTCATTTAAGATAAAACTTGGTCGTAAAGCTTTAAACTTTAGTTTTAATTCTTCCACCGCTTGTTCGTAAGGAATTAAAATTTGTTTTAAAGTTAATGTGCACATGGCTAGTCACCTCAATATTTTGTTTATTATAAATAACTTGTTCATTTTTTCATTACTTTATGAAGTTACTTAAAAATACACTATAATAATTGTATCATAAACTTACAAAGAAGCAAATAGTTTTTGAAAAAAAAATAGATCCATTATGAAAAAAGGATCTATTTAAAAAGGGTAAAAGTTAATTATCTAAATTGGTACTTTGGTCTTGATCTATAGTTTGATCTTTGACTTCTGATTCAGAATTTTCGGAATTTTTATTTTTAGTGAATAAACTTTTGATAAGGTTAAATAATCCAGATTTATCAACATCTTCTAAAGAAACTAATATACCACGACCAACTTCTGCGTCATCTAACCTACAAACTACATAACCGACTTCTTGACCTTTTGTAATCGGAGCAGTAATCTCTGGATTTAATTCTACTTGATATTCATAATTTGGAGATTGCTCGCTTTTAGCAGCAATGAAATTAACAGATTTTTTTACTGTAGCTTCTACGCTATCTTTTAATCCTTTTAGAATAGGAACTTCTGCGATAACCTCGCCGGCTTGAGGACCTTTTTTTAATTCATAATTAGCAAAGCCATAGTCTAGCAAAGCACCAGCTTCTCTAAAGCGAGTTTTACTATTCACCCCACCTAAGACAACAGCAATAAGTTCGAGACCATTTCTTTCGGCTGTAGCAGAAACACAATGCTTAGCTTCGGGTGTATAGCCTGTTTTTAATCCTGTTATACCATTATACCATTTTAGCATTTTATTAGTGTTAGTAAGACCAAACTCGCTTTCACCTTTTCTAGTTTTGTGGATTATGCTATCCATCCAAGTTGTGCTAGTCTGAGTAATATCAGGATGCTTTAACATAAGTTCTCTACTCATTAAAGCTACATCATAAGCACTGGATACATGGCCATCTATGTTTAGGCCACAAGCATTTTTAAAGACGGTATTATTCATTCCAAGCTCGCTAGCCTTTTTATTCATTAAATTGACAAAGTCTGATTCACGACCTGATATATGTTCCGCCATGGCTACAGTAGCATCGTTTGCTGAAGAGATGGATATACACTTGACCATATCTTTTACTGTCTGTTGCTCTCCTGCTTCCATAAATACTTGTGATCCGCCCATACTAGCCGCATGCTCTGATACTGTTACTAGGTCGTCCCATTTTATTTTTCCTTCTTCTACTGCATCGAAAATAAGAAGTAAAGTCATTACTTTAGTAATGCTTGCAGGTGGAACGGACAAATCTTTATTTTTTTCTTTTAATATCGTACCACTAGACGTTTCCATAAGTACGTAACTTCTAGAGTCATTCTCTTGAGTTGACTCCATAGCTATAACTGGACTAATCAACATACTCAATACTACTAAAAAACTTAATATACGTCTCATTACTGAATCCTCCTAGAAAATTTTTCAAATCCTTTTCTAAGTATTATTAGTAGAATAATAAAAATTATACAAGTAGCACATAAAAAATTGTGCTGAATATAGGTATAAAAATGTTGTCTAATCCCTTACTAGATAGAAATTCTATTAAAGTCAACATAAAACTTACTAAAATTACTTCTATTATATATGCATAGCTAAACGTAATTGGAGGATTAATAAAATGATATATTAAAATTGTGATAATAAAAAAAGTACTAGACCCTGCTAATGTTTTATTATTATAAAAACGCTTAGAAGGGATAGTTTGGCCAATTAATGCTGCAAAGCCGTCTGCATAACCAATGGCTAATGCTCCAAATAGTCCTAACTTTAAATCGGACATTATATAACTAAAACAAACCAGCAATATTAAACCTATACTATAAAATATTTCGCCCCATCCATCATCCTCTTTTCTTCTTATAGAAGTTAATATAGTATATCTATGATTTATTATATTAACAATCAAAAAGGAAAAACATACGAATAGTGGTTCGTAAATATTATTAAAATATATCATACAAATAACCCACCAATTAGCACTTAAAATATGAACAAATTTTCTGGAATATTCTTCTTTTTTAAAAGGTAAAATTTTTGATAACACTAGTAATAAAAAAATATATATATACGAAACTATAATCCCCAATCTAAGCTCTCCTTCGATAAAATGCTTATATTGCCTATAAATAATAGCTTACCATCTCTTTAGTATAATATGCACTATAAAATAATATATTTGATTTTTTTGAATATATATTTAATTGACAAGATACTACAATTTGTGTATATTAATAGGATAAAATTAATTTGAGGTGAACTATGAAAAAAATGATTTTATCAGTAATAGCACATAATAATTTAGGTGTGATTGCTAGAGTATCTGGCCTTTTTACTAGAAGAGGCTTTAGTCTTACAAGTCTTGCAGGAGAGGATACACACGAACCAACCATTTCTAGACTGACTTTGTCGGTGGAAGAGGATGAGAAATCACTTTTACAAATACAAAGACAGCTTGAAAAGCTTGTTGATATAAAAGAGGTACAAATTTTAGAACCGGATGTCGATGTTGCGAGAGATCTTGCATTGATTAAAGTTAAACTTTCTAAAGAGTTTAATAAAATTATAAAAAATCTTACTCATTCTTATAATAATGTTAGCGTAGTTGATGTAAATTGTGAGAGCATTATGTTTCAGGTTTGTAGCACAAAGGAAGTAATTGACGATTTTATTGAAACTGTTCGCCCATATGGTATTTTAGAAAGCGCTAGAACGGGTGTGATTGCCCTGGCTAGTGTAAACAGATAGTTTAGGGAGATGATAGTTTAGGGAGATGATAGTTTGGAAATACAGCAGATGACGCTGCTTGAACTAAGAGAATATGCACGGAAAAAAGGGATACGTAATATTAGTAAGTTAAGAAAACATGAATTACTAGAATTATTATTAAAGGAATTGAAAATAGACTCTAAAGATGTGTTAGATCAAATAAAAACAATCCCGGAAATAGATTTAAATATAAAAAAAATAGAATTAGAAAGCCTTTTACTTTTAAATAATGAAGAGATAATAGAAGATGATCTACTAATTCAAATCAATGAAGTTAATCCTGAAGAAATGGATCCAGAAGATTTAGAAATTAATGAAATACCAATTAGAGAAACTACAATAACAAAAACTGTAGATAACGAAATTGTTGTGGAAATTACAGAAATAATTAACTCAACAACAAGCTCAAAGGATATAAAAAATTCAACCATAAAAACAGAGCTTGAAAGAGTATTTCCTTCAGAATTGAATCGCTTAAAAGGTGCTGGTATATTAGAAATTATGCCAGATGGCTATGGATTTTTACGAGCACAAAATTTTATGCGCGGCGAAAATGACATTTATGTTTCTAATTCTCAAATACGTCGTTTTAACTTAAAAACTGGGGATTGGGTTGAAGGTGACATCAGAGCACCAAAAGAAGGCGAAAAAGCCGGAGGATTACTTTATGTTCATAAAGTAAATCAGGATGCACCAGAAAAAGCTAAGCGTCGTCCAAACTTTGAAAATCTGATCCCTATTCATCCATTAGATCGTCTAACCTTAGAATATGATAGTGATGTTTTGTCAACTAGGATTATAGACCTGATAGCTCCAATAGGTAAAGGGCAAAGAGGATTAATAGTAGCTCCACCAAAAGTTGGTAAAACAATTTTGTTAAAACAAATAGCAAATGCTATAACTCACAATCATCCAGATGTAGCCTTAATCGTGCTATTAATTGATGAACGGCCAGAAGAGGTAACAGATATCCGTCGAAGTATAAATAGAGGTGATGTAGAAGTGATCGCTTCAACCTTTGATGAGCCACCAGAACACCACAAGCAAGTTGTTGAAATGGTTCTAGAACGAGCAAAGCGGATGGTAGAGCAAGGTAAAGATTTGGTTATCTTATTAGACAGCATTACAAGAATGACCAGGGCATATAACCTGGTTACAACCCCTAGCGGTAGAACATTATCCGGCGGACTAGATCCAGCTTCTTTATATATGCCTAAAAAATTTTTCGGTGCTGCCAGAAAAATTGAAAATGGTGGTAGTCTTACCATTTTAGGTACTGCTCTAACTGAAACCGGTTCCAAAATGGACGACGTAATTTTCGAAGAATTTAAAGGTACCGGAAATATGGAACTTGTATTAGATAGAAGCCTATCCGAAAAACGAATTTTTCCAGCAATCGATATCTATAAATCCGGTACTAGAAGAGAAGATTTACTTTTATCTTCGGCCGAACTTAACTCGATTATTCAAATTAGAAAAGAATTGTCCAGAGGTAATATCGTAGAAACGACTGATAGAATTATAAAATTATTTGAGCTAAATAAAACGAATGAAGAATGCGTTAAATTCATCAATATACGATACGAATAAAATTATAGAAAACAGCAAAATCATATGCTGTTTTTTTAGTTATATAAAAAGTTAAATATTCCCTCTATTGTGATCACTAACACCAGCCGAAAGATAATTTAGAATATAAAATTTAAAACTAAAATAAATTTTAAAATCTTTTTTTGCATGTATACATAAGGAAACTTGCATATTTTTTTTAATTAATGTATATTTATAGTGTAGTAAGAAATTTTTTATTCAGAAAGGAGTTTAATATATGACACGATATATAGCAAAGAGACTAGTATCCATGATTATCACACTAATAATAATTAGTAGCTTAACTTTTTCGCTTATGCATGCTATTCCTGGAAGCCCATTTACAAGAGAAAGAGCATTGCCACCTGAAATAGAAGCAGCTCTAATGGAAAAGTATGGCTTAGACGATCCTCTTTGGATGCAATACATAAACTATATTGGCGATGTAGTTCAAGGAGATTTAGGGTTGTCCATGCAAAAGATAGGTGTATCTGTTAATGACATGATAGAACAAGGGTTACCTGTTTCGGCTAAAATCGGTACTATAGCTGTAATAGTAATTTTAATTTTGGGAATTCCAATAGGTATTATTTCAGCATTAAAGCAAAATACGATAATTGATAATATCGTTATGTTTATTGCTACAATCGGCATTGCAGTCCCGAGTTTCGTTGTAGGAACATTTATTATGTATATATTCGGAGAAAAGCTAAAATGGATACCAGCAGGAGGGCTAGATGGCCCAACTTCTTACATAGGTCCAGTTATTGCATTAGCCGGATTTTCATTAGCCTACGTAACTAGACTGATGCGCTCAAGTATGCTAGAAGTTTTACGTCAGGATTACATTAGGACAGCTAAGGCAAATGGACTAAGCCAAATAAGAGTTATAGGAAAGCATGCATTAAAAAATGCTTTGATTCCTGTTATTACTTATGTCGGCCCAATGGTAGCTAGTATATTAACAGGCTCGTTTGTAATAGAAAAGATATTTGCACTTCCTGGACTAGGAAAATATTTTACAGAAAGTGTAACCAATCGTGACTATACAGTAATTATGAGTATCACATTATTTTACGCATCTATATACATTTTCATGGTACTTCTTGTTGATATAGCATATGCATTTATAGATCCTCGTATAAAATTTGAAGATTAGAGAAAGGATGAGCGCAAATGTGGGAACCAGTTAATAAAGACCTCTTAGGTAGTGCGCAGGAGACTAAAAAAAGTCTCACATATTGGCAAGATGTTTGGAGAAGATTAAGGCAAAATATTATGGCTATGATCGGACTTATTATGATAGCTACAGTAATATTTTTAGCCATATTCGGACCGATGTTATCTGGATTTAGTTATTCAGAACAAAATACAGCATTGGCCAACATTGCTCCTAATATACAAATTACTAATATTAGTGGCGAGGATTATGTATTAGTACATAACGATTATAAACTTATAGAAGCTACAAAAGATGGTGAATTAATAGGAGCACTGGAAATTTTAGAAGACAATAAAACTGAGAAATATATCCTTTATCTTATAAACGGCAAAGAAGTTAAGTTTGATTATTCTTTAGCTCAAAAAAATAAAGTTAAAGGTAGCAACTCAATGGAAAATACGGATATGAAAACTAAATACGACATATATGTAGATGGACAATTAATCGATAAATATGACGTAAAAAATGTCTGGAACAAAACTTATATCTTAGGTACAGATAATCTTGGCCGAGATGTATGGACTAGAGTGCTATACGGAGCTAGAATATCTCTTACTGTAGGCTTGATAGCATCAGTTGTAAATCTATTTATCGGAGTGCTCTATGGAGGAATCTCCGGATATGAGGGCGGAAGAGTAGATAATATAATGATGCGTATAGTAGATATTATAAATTCAGTTCCTCTACTCCTTATTGTTATCCTTTTAATGGTCGTAATAAGCCCTGGTCTACAAACCATAATTTTAACCATAGGTTTAGTTTACTGGGTAGGGATGGCCAGATTAGTAAGAGGTCAAGTTTTAAGTTTAAAAGAACAAGAATTCGTCTTAGCTGCCAGAGCTTTAGGCGTTTCAAAGGCTAAAATAATTGTACGCCATTTGATCCCTAATGCTATTGGTCCGATTGTGGTTTCCATGATGATGTCAATTCCGAGTGCTATATTTACAGAAGCATTTTTAAGTTTCATAGGACTCGGAGTTTCTGCACCGGAAGCTTCTTGGGGAACTTTAGCTAACGATGCACTAGGCGGTATTCGTTCATATCCATATCAATTAATAGTACCATCTGTAGCAATCGCATTTACAATGTTTGGATTTAATTTTTTAGGTGATGGTTTACGTGATGCATTGGATCCACGTTTGAGAAAATAATAAGGAGGATGTTATGAAAAGCAGAGAAACAATCTTAGAAGTCAAAGGCCTCGAAACCTCCTTTTTCACACATTTGGGAGAGGTTCAAGCAGTAAGAAACGTCTCTTTTGATATAAATAAAGGTGAGGTTGTAGGTTTAGTCGGCGAATCCGGAAGTGGCAAAAGTATAACTTGTATGTCTATTATGAAACTTTTACAGCATCCTGGCAAAATAAAAAAGGGTGAAGTCTTATTTAAAGGAAAAGATCTAGTAACAAAAACTGCAAAAGAGATGCGTAGCATTCAAGGGGATGAAATTTCTATGATATTTCAAGATCCAATGACTGCTCTGAACCCTGTTTACACAATAGGTAACCAAATGATCGAAGTAATAAGAGCACATAGAAAAGTTTCTAAAAAAGAAGCTTATAATATTGCACTCAAAATGTTAACAGCTGTAGGTATTCCGGATCCAGCTAAACGAATGAACAATTATCCAAATGAATTTTCAGGTGGAATGCGTCAGAGAGCTATTATTGCCATGGCCCTATCATGCGAACCAGAATTGTTAATAGCCGATGAGCCAACAACAGCTTTAGATGTAACTATCCAGGCACAAATTTTAGACCTATTAAAAGAGTTGAGAACCAAATTATCGACTTCTATTATTTTTATAACTCATGATTTGGGCGTTATCGCCGAACTTTGCGATAGAGTCATTGTTATGTATGGTGGGATGATCATGGAAGAAGCTAGTGTAAATGACTTGTTCGCATCACCTAAAAATCCGTATACCATCGGACTGCTAAAATCGGTACCAAATCCAGATATCTTAATTAAGCAAAAATTAATACCAATACCTGGTTCGCCACCAGACATGTTAAATCCTCCAAAAGGTTGTGCTTTTTGCAAAAGATGTGAATTTGCCATGGATGTTTGTTTAGAAGAAGTACCCGAACTGTACACTGTAGCAAATCGTCATAAATCTAGATGTCATATCTATCATCCGGATGCACCAAAATCTGTTAGAAAGCAGGTGATTTAAAAATGGCTTCATTACTAGAAATACAGGCATTAAAAAAATATTTCACTAAATCAAATGGATTTATTAAAAAAGTAGAGCAGCATGTAAAAGCTGTGGACAACGTATCTTTTAGCATAGAACATGGTGAAACACTAGGCTTAGTTGGAGAATCCGGATGTGGCAAAAGCACAACAGGAAGAACAATAATTAAGTTGTATCAACCAACAAGTGGAAGGATTATTTTTGATGGCGTAGACATTACCAATTTTTCCGAAAAAGAAATGCTACCATATCGTAAAAAGATGCAGATGATTTTTCAAGATCCATACGCATCCTTAAACAGTAGAATGACTATAGCAGATATAATTGGCGAGGCTATAGATGTTCATAAGGTAACAACCAGCAAATCTGAAAGAGACGATATGATAGCAGACTTATTGACAAGGGTTGGATTAATGAAAGATCATGCCAGTAGATATCCACATGAATTTTCTGGTGGGCAACGTCAACGAATTGGTATTGCAAGAGCGTTGGCTGTAAATCCAGAATTTATTATATGCGATGAACCAATTTCGGCACTAGACGTATCGATCCAAGCACAAGTTGTAAATATGTTAGAAGAAATACAACGCAATACAGGGATGGGCTACCTATTTATAGCACATGACTTATCTATGGTTAAGCATATTTCAAAAAGGATAGGCGTTATGTATTTAGGCCAATTAGTCGAAATAGGAGACCGAGATAAGGTTTATAGCAATCCAGCACATCCGTATACAAAGGCCTTATTATCTGCAATACCGATTCCAGATCCATTAAGTGAAAAAGCTAAAAACAGAATAATATTGCAAGGCGATGTGCCAAGTCCAATCAATCCACCATCTGGATGTCACTTTAGAACTAGATGTAAATATTCTACAAAAGAATGTGCTAAATGTGATCCGGTTTTAAAAACAATAGAAAATAATCATCAAGTAGCATGTCATTTATTTAAGCAATAAATTTAAAAGATAATCATCAAGTAGCATATCATTTATTTAAGCAATAAATCCAATAAATTCTATTATGAATAAAAATGAAAAGGGGACTTTAGTAATGAGTAAAAAACTTTTAGCAATGATGGCAGTATTAATTACAAGCGCAACTATGTTTACAGCTTGTGGTGGAGACGACGAAGTAGGAACTCCAGCAGCAGCTCAAAGCCTTTCACCTCAAGGATATCCTATTGCTCAAAAGCAAGAATTGATTTATAATCTTGGCGCCGATCCACTTACGATAGATCCACAACTTAATTCGGCTGTAGACGGTGGTCAAATTATTAATAATACTTTTGAAGGATTAATTAGAGACGTTGATGGTGTAATTAGACCAGGAATGGCTGAGTCATGGACAGTATCTGATGATGGATTAGTGTATACATTTAAATTAAGAGAAGACGCAAAATGGTCCGATGGTAAGCCAGTTACAGCACATGACTTTGTATTCGGATGGCAAAGAGCTGTAGATCCGGCCATCGCTTCAGAGTACGCATATATCATGGAAAGCGCTAACATACTAAACGCTAGTGCAGCCAAACTTGCTAGTGGTGAACTTAAAGTTGAGGATCTAGGCGTAAAGGCGTTGGATGATAAAACTTTTGAAGTAACCCTATCAAATCCAACAGAATACTTTTTAGGACTTACTGGTTTTGCAACTTTTATGCCTGTTCGTGAAGATGTAGCAGACGCTGAGGGTATTTGGGCTAAAGATCCTGCAAAAGCAATTTCTAATGGACCATTCAAATTAGAGAAGTATGCATTAGGTGATGAATTAATTCTTGTTAAAAATGAAAATTACTGGAATGCTGAAAATGTTCATTTGGAGAAAATCACATGCAAAATGATAGTTGATTCTTCTACAGCCTATACAGCTTATCAATCAGACCAGTTACATTTATTAGAATCGGTTCCAACAGCAGAAATACCAAAACTTATAATAGAAAATTCAGAATTTTATATTATGCCATACATAGGAACATATTATATGGTTATGAATTTAAATAATGAACTGCTACAAGACGTAAATGTGCGTAAAGCCTTAAATTATGCGATAGATCGTAAAACCATTACCGAAATAACAGCAGCAGGGCAAATCCCAGCTACAGGTTTCGTAGGTCCAGGATTCTTTGATGCAGATGGCAACTCATTTAATGAAGTAGCTGGTGACTACGGTATTCCAATTCAAGCCGACGTAGCTGCGGCCCAAAAATTCTTGGCCGATGCTGGATATCCAGAAGGAAAAGGCTTCCCTGAAATTGAAATTCTATACAATACTAACGAGGGTAATAAAGTTATAGCTGAAGCTATGCAACAAATGTGGGCCGAAAATCTTGGTATAGATGTAAAACTTACGAATCAAGAGTGGGCTGTATTCCAAGAAACTAGAAATCACCAAACTTATGATTCTATTGCTAGACATGGCTGGATCGGAGATTATGTAGACCCTAGCACTATGTTAGACCTATTTACTACAGGTAATCCTCAAAATAATGGCGGATATTCAAACCCAGATTATGATGAGCAAATAGCCTTAGCAAGAACAACAACAGGTAAAGAACGTATGGATCATTTATATAAAGCAGAAGAAATCTTTATGGCTGACATGCCTATAATTCCTGTATATTATTATGTAAATACTTTGCTAGCTGTTGACGAAATAGAAGGTTGGGAAATGAACTCTCAAGGTAAATTGTGGCTTGGCGATATAATAATGTTAGATTTTGAATAATTAACAGAAAAGGGGCCTCCTTTGTTGAAGCTCCTTTTTTTGTGTGTAAAATTATTGATCAAAACAGGGCCGTAATGATCCTATAAATTTATTTCTGGATACATACGCCTTTTTTGCTACCGTTAACAATTTCAGTTAAATTCTTGATCTCATCCTTGAAATCTTCTTCATCCAACTTTATAATCTCTTTGTGCGTGTTCTTTAAAAATTTATTATCAACATCCATTAATGTCATAGCATGCATAATGCTGGCTTTTTGTGTGTCTGCTCCTAATAGGCCGAATGGAGCCGGAAAGTCGTTCATAGCTTCAGATTTTGCTAGTAATAACTTTTTTTCTATATCTTGTGTACTAAGTGCGTATGGCATATCGTCTATTATATCTAATGAACTTTGATAATGCGGATCTCGGTACGTATAAATGTTCATTGTATGTGGAAATTTAATTTGCATACCACTTCCATATGCACCTTTTTTCATACTGATTTCTGGTTGTAGATAGTTCTTTGTGGCAAATGTAGCTAAAAGATAATCTCGACCATCAACAAATTTTTTCTTTGTGTCATAATTATATACTAAATAATCTATTTGTCCCTTCTTATAATATACGCTGTCTTTATATATTACATTAATGGGCGTAAATCCCCCTCATTTATGGGTGGTATATAAGTTCAATAAACTTTTTTTAATTTTGTATAAAAAGTTATTAGGGTGGTTATAATTTAAATAACAACTGAACATAGATGGTTGCAACAAGTAGTCATTTGTTGCGTAAAATGTTCAATGCACGTTGTACGGTTAATAAACTAAAACAACAGCGTCTTGAAACGGTCGTTATGCTATCGCTAATTAGTTCGTTGGAACTATTGTTGGAACTATTGATATTGAAAGTCTTAGGGAAACTATATTAGTGTATATATTCTTTCGAGATATATAAGAAAGTTAGTCAGTACTTAAGAACCCCACTCCTTTAGGAGTGGGAGTTTCAGCTTAAAATTATAATCCACTTTATCTACATCTTCTAATATATTCTCATTTATAAATGTCTTCCAATCATGATACAAATCTTTTATTTCAGGCTTGTTTCCCATTATACCTACTGAAGAATCTTTTGTGGGTGCAACTTTTTGAGCTATTTTGAACGTTTCTTATATAATTAAATTATTTCTAGATACATACGCCTTTTTGGCTAGTATTAACAATTTCAATGAAATTATTTCTGGATACATACGCCTTTTTTGCTACCGTTGACAATTTCGGTTAAATTCTTGATCTCATCCTTTAAATCTTCTTCATCTAACTTTATAATCTCTTTTTGCGTGTTCTTTAAAAATTTATTATCAACACCCATTAATGTCATAGCATGCATAATGCTGGCCTTCTTTGTGTCCGCCCCTAATAGGCCGAATTGAGCCTGAAAGTCGCTCATAGCTTCAGATTTTGCTAGTAATAGTTTCTCTTCTATATCCTGTGTACTAAGTGCGTACGGCATATCGTCTATTATATCTAATGAGCTTTTATAGTGCGGGTCTCGGTACGTATAAATGTTTATGGTATTCGGAAATTTAATTTGCATACCGCTTCCATATGCGCCCTTTTTCATCCTTATTTCTGGTTGTAGATAGTTCTTTGTGGCAAATGCAGCTAAAAGATAATCTCGACCATCAACAAATTCTTTCTTTGTGTCATAATTATATACTAAATAGTCTACTTGTCCTTTTTTGTAGTATACACTGTCCTTAGATATGACTTTAAAATTATAATCTACTTTCTCGACATCTTCTAATATATTCTCATTTATAAATGTCTTCCAATCATGATACAAATCTTTTATTTCATTCTTGTTTCCAATTATACCTACTGAAGAATCTTTTGTAGGTGCAACTTTTTGGGCTATTTGGAATATTTCTTCTATATAGTCTGTGTTATCCGATTTTTTGCAGTCTAGAATAAATTTGTAAAATGGATAATGTGATTCATATAAATAACGCTTGGAATTATTAGTAGCTCCGTTTGTTAATTGTGTTAATGTACTGATTAT
>LNZM01000140.1 GCA_002007295.1 Candidatus Epulonipiscioides saccharophilum
AACGTTATTTCTAAATCTGGAACAACGACAGAGCCGGCAATAGCATTTAGAGTATTTAAAAAATTATTAGAAGAAAAGTATGGTAAAGAAGGGGCTAAAGATAGAATATATGCAACAACGGATAAATCTCGAGGAGCATTGTTAACTTTGGCCCAAGACGAAGGGTATCAAACGTTTGTTATACCGGATGATGTAGGTGGAAGATTTAGTGTTTTAACAGCGGTAGGATTATTACCGATAGCAGTAAGCGGAATTGATATAGACGAGTTAATGGCCGGAGCAGCCGAAGGTCGTTCAGAATATAGCAATCCGGATGTATTAAATAATGCTGCTTATAAGTATGCGGCCACAAGAAATATATTATTAAGACAAGGTAAAAACGTAGAGATGGTAATAAATTACGAGCCATCATTAGTATATTTTGGAGAATGGTGGAAACAATTATATGGAGAAAGTGAAGGAAAGGATAAGAAGGGAATTTATCCATCTTCGGCCAATTTTTCTACAGATTTACACTCATTAGGACAATATATACAAGATGGCGGAAGATTTATATTTGAGACCGTCATTAATATTGAGCAACCAAAAGATGAAATTATTCTAGAAGAAGCTGAGAATGACTTAGATGGATTAAATTATTTAGCAGGCAAAACGATGGATTTCGTAAACAAAAAAGCATTTCAAGGTACTTTGCTAGCCCATGTGGATGGTGGTGTACCAAATATGGTTTTAAATGTAGAAAAGCTAAATGCATTTAGTTTCGGTAAGTTAATTTACTTTTTTGAAAAAGCATGCGGAATTAGTGGATATCTATTAGGCGTAAATCCATTTGATCAACCTGGAGTAGAAGAATACAAGCGAAATATGTTTGCTCTATTAGGCAAGAGTGGATATGAGGATTTAAAATTGGAATTAGAAAAAAGAATAGACTAGCAAATTAAAAGAGAGTTTACAGTAAGTAGACTCTCTTCTTTGCTTTAATTCTTTATGTATAAAATTAAAAACATTTACAAAACTTAATAAATGATATATAATAAAAATATTCACACAAATAAAAGGAGATGAGTTTAATGGAATTTTTATATTTAATAGTAGCATTATTTGCAACAACTGTTGGTGCTATGTCGGGGTTAGGTGGCGGAATTATAATAAAACCGGTATTAGACATGTTAGGACATTATGATCTAGCGACCATCGGGATATTATCTTCATCTACATTGTTAGCTATGTCGATAGTGTCGTTGGTCAAGAGATATATAGAAAAAGCTAAATTTGAGTACATAAAGTTATTATCGTTATCAGCCGGGGCAATTTTAGGAGGATTTTTCGGCAAAGCTGGCTTCACACTATTTATTGAGCTTATATCTCAAAACACAGCTAAAATAATACAATCTATCTGTTTAACATTATTAATGATTGCTATTTTATTATTTAGTATTTACCGCGAGAAAGTAAAAACATTTCATGTAACTAATCCGATTATATGTTTGATAGCAGGGATAATTTTAGGTAGTATTGCTGTATTCTTAGGAATTGGTGGTGGACCGATAAATGTAGCAGTAATAACAATATTATTTTCTAGTAGTGCAAAAGAGGCTGCTATATACTCTATTTTTACTATATTTTTCGCTCAAGGCACAACCATTTTAACTACTGCATTTACAACCGGATTTGCTATTTATGATTTAGAAGTAATCGGTTATATGATTGTCGGCGGTATATCCGGCGGATTCTTAGGTAGCTTTTTTAATAAAAAAGTTTCTAATAAACATGTAGAAAAAGTATTTAATTTCACCATGATATTAATCATAGCTATCAATATATTTAATATTATCCAAGTAGCAATGTACTGAGTATAATAAAGAAGCATACAAAAAAGCCATGGTCAACTTAATATATAACCATGGCTCTTCTTTATTCTTACTTAATTTGCTATTCAATTATTATTTCGTTCTTATTTTGAAATGGTTGCTTAATATGATAAATTAAGCTTTTTTAGCTTGCTCAACAATATCTTTAAGAGCTGCTTTTAAAATTTAATATTGTCCAATCAGCAGTGTCCGAGTATAATAAAGAAGCATATAAAAAAGCCATGGTCAACTTAATAGATAACCATGGCTCTTCTTTATTCTTACTTAATTTGCTATTCAGTTGTTATTTCGTTTCTTATTTTGAAATGGTTGATTAATATGATAAATTAAGCTTTTTTAGCTTGCTCAACAACATCTTTAAGAGCTTTTAAAGCTTCTTCAGGAAGTTTATCAAATCCACCTTTTTCAGTATTACGAGATTCGATATATTTTAATCTATCTTCCATTCTAGCTTGTAGTTGCTCTAAATAAGAAGCATCTTTTAAGTCCGGAACATATCCTTCTACTTCAAAGATTTCGATATCGGAGAATGGACCCCATGGTTTAAAGTCTGCTGTGCCTTCTACTATTGCTTCAAGAACGCCTAGAGTTACAGCTGGTGTAACTTTTTTGTCCATGAAGTCGCCAGTATTTAAGATATAACAGTCTACGTTACAATCGGCAACTAGAGTTTTAAACTTGTTGAAATCGTCAGCTAGTGGATAAGTTCTGAATGGATTTGCGTAAGGCTCTACTACTAATGCGTTAGGGTCAACGCCCGGAGCAAGTCTTTCCGCTGTAGTTCGTTTTGTCGCTAAGGTAGCACCCATAACGGATGCAAGATCAGCTCCACTTAATTTTACTACTGGTGGTAAAGTAGGGTCTTTCATCAACCAGAATATTGCATTTACAGGTTCTGCAAATTTATTTACTCTGTTTGGAGACCAAAGGATAGATTTAACTGCTCGACCGTTTCCGTTTCTAATATCTTCTGTAACAGGAACAACTTTTCCGTCTTCATCTAAAGTAGCACCGTTGTTTTGCATAGTTAATAAATATTTATTATCATTGCAAGTTAACGGATAATCTTGAGTTTTATCGAAATATGCTGGCTCAAGAGCTACCGAAGAGCTGTCTTCTGTGGAAATAACAAAGGCATCGTCGTGCAAAACTGTAATGTCATATTTTCCACCGTGTGGTGCATGAGTTATAGTTGATTTACCACTTCCAGAAAGGCCAAAAACACCTGCTACGAAAGATTTTCCACCAGGTAGATTATAGCGCTTTTGTCCACCATGGCAAGACGCAAAACCATTACGATTAGCAATACCCCAAGCAAGAGTTAAAGTACCTTTTTTGTGTTCGCCGAAATATCTCATACCTAAAATACAAGCACAGTTATTCTTAGGATCTACAACCGCCAATCCAAGTGGGTGGTCTGGATGAGACCATGTTGGATCGGAGAATATGTAGATATCTCCTTCGTTTTCCATAACTTTTGAATCTTTATACATTGCTGCAACAGCTTCATTGATAACTTGGAAGTTTAAAAGCCAAGAATACATAACGTTCTCTTCATTTTCAGGAATACAAAGGTGTGCTCTTACAGAAAACTCTTTATCTAAACCAACAATGGCTTGAGCATGATAAAGTTTCTTAAGACGAGTACCATATATTGCTTCACGAACTTTCGTAGCATATTCTGTGGCATTAATGCCTGGCTCGCCGATAACTCTTCTTGCAGCCGCAGTTCTACCAAAAACAGTACCGTCATTGAATAATAAAATTTTACTGCCTGGATCTAGTCCAATTAGCTCTGGCTCATATACAGGTAAATCAGTTACCACAGTCCCAGGTGATGCAGCAGCTAGTTTATAGGCTTCTTTTAGTGAAGTCACGTTTGTTACGTTATTTCCATAAAAAGCAGTTTCAATGGTAGTACGTATTGAACTAAATATTGGATTATGCGCACCTATTTCGCTTCTCGAAAAATTTGCTTTAGTGGCCATTAATAAAAATCCTCCTTTTAAATGATAAAGTAAAAGTTAAAAGTCATATAACTATAATATAATAGTATAATAGTAACGCAAACGTTATATAACTAATATATAGTATATATATAATAATTAATTATAGTAGGTGATTTAGGTACAAATCCACCGTGATATCATTATGCATTAAAAAAAGAAAGTTGTCAACGGTTTTTTATTAAAATGAAAAATTTGGCAACATGTCAAAAATTATAACGTATAAATCGCACTATTTAATACATAAGTTATAAATTGCAATCTAAATGTTATTAAACATTAATTTCAGTGATGTATCACTAGATTTTTTTAGTAAATTTTTATATCCATAAGTTAATTATAAGGTTAAACGCTCATATTAGAAATTAGCTTAGATACGTCAAAATATTTTGCTCCATCGTCAATTATATATTGATCTTGTGTTAATACACTAACCTGACAACTAGCTTGTCCTTTTTGGCCAGTAGAAGCCGGGACAACAGCTACAGAAGAACCGATTATTTTGCCATTTTCTATTTTGGTAAATGATATAGAAAATTTCTCGTTAGCATACATATTAGTTTGATTTTTAATCTTAAATATAGTATTTGGACATACTTTCATATTTGGAATAGTTAGCTTTGTAGTTCGATATCCCTTAAAAAAATAGTTTGCTTCTAAGTGATTTTTTATAGTAAAATCCAAGGATGTATCTCTTTGAATAAGTTGCATATAAATGAATGGATTATATATAGAAATTTGATAGTTTTTTTCTATCTCACGATTTAAGTTAATTTTTTTTCGACCATTTAAAAGTTGTTTTATCACTTGTTTTTCTAAAAATGTAACGTTGTCCTCTTTGACTACTCTACTTGCAATGTTTAGATTGTTTATAATTTCTTTTGCTATATATTCTTTTAAATCCAATAGTTCGGTCAAGTCACCATTAATTTTAGAATGAAATAAAATGTTTAATGCAGCATTAGTTGGCATGTATGTTTTCACCTCAAAATATTTTAGAATAAAAAATAAAAAATAAAAAATAGAGGTAATAGATTACCTCTAAAAGTTTAAAATACGTCTTATGCTTGCTTTTTCTCACTTTGATATAGCATAATTGGAACAGTGATTTTTTTAGATAATCGATCTTGATTATTTGTTAATTTATCAAAAAGATTTTGTTCCTCTGGCATGATGACTAAATCAATCTTGCATTCCTGAACAATACTCTGTATCGTATCTATTTGTGGACCGATCTGACAAATAACTTCTTTGTCCGAATGAGTAAGTATAGAATTTATCTTAGAAGTAATGGCTCGGTGAGCTGCATCGATGCTGTCCCTATTTAAGTTAGCAATAGAATATAAAATGCTAGGATAAGCATAAACGCTAGAAAAAGTTAGTGGACTGGTGATGTATAAAACAAAAAGCTTTGCCTTTTTTTCCACGGCTATGTTTTCTGCATGTAGCAATGTTTGGGTATCCAAAGCATTTGAGATAGGTATAAGAATATTCATATACGCATTCCTTCCTTCCTTAGACGTTTTTTATATTATAACACAAAAATGCTGTAGGTCTAGGCTTAAATGCAAAATTAATTCACAAATTTTTCAAATTTCAATTCTACCGTTTCAAAAACGACTGATATATGCTCAAATCTTAATTTTACTTCTACCATTTCAAAAATGGCTGATATATTTTCAAATTTCAATTCTACCGTTTCAAAAACGGCTGATATATGCTCAAATCTTAATTTTACTTCTACCATTTCAAAAATGGCTGATATATTTTCAGCTTTCAATTCTAACATTTTAAAAATGGCAATATTTTCAAATTTCAATTCTATCATTTCAAAAATGGCTAACAAATCTATTTTTCAGATTTTAATTCTAATTTATCAAATATGCCAGCAAGATCTAAATTTTGAGTAGAATTTTTCAAATGAAATTGTATTTTAGCACTTTCATTAGGAGATAAATTACCAATCGGCATATTAACATCTAAATGGTCAAAAAGCAAGCTACCACGCTCTCTATGAATAATTAAACTTTCTATTAATTCAGTTAAGGCTGTTGCGTTGGAAATAGGTTTTTTTATATGTAAAGCTAAATTATTTATAGTTACTTGAGTCGTGTTAGTCACATGTATAACGTATTCATTATTAGATAAATTAGATGATATTTTCATTTTTATCCCCCCAAATAATAAAAAAATATAATTAGAATAAACGAGTTACTCTAATTATATAAGCAAAAATAAGTATAATATATCTATATCGATGTCGACAATTTTATTTTTAGCTATTATTAGAACATTTTAACCCAAGGTGGTTGATAATCTAGATTAAAAGGAATACATCTACCATAATAATTTTTATTAAACCAAGTTGGGTCACAAATTTCTTCTTTTTTATTAAGGCTTAAAAATAAATCAGACAATCCGGAAAAAGTTATAGGAACTCTTTCTTCCATCGGCGTAAATGTTGGTTTGTCAGGAGTACCACCGATTTCAACCCATTTTCTAATAAAGAAGCACTGAGTCTCACCATTATATTGAGCACATTTAATTTCAAAGAATTCACCTGGTTTACTTGGGCCTATTTTGGATGGATCAGCACCTGGGGTGCTTGGTACTCTAGTTGGTTCCGGATTCTGAATCGGAGGAGTTGGAGTTGGAATAGGATTACCATGTATTGGAATATTAGCTAACATATATTCTAATAATTCTGGAGTGATCACAGGTCCTGGCCCAGAACCTGGCATTGGTGGATAAGCTGACATTGGGGTCGTGAATGAGATTGGATTTATAGGCACAGCACCACCGTTATTAAGACAAGCTGCGCTACAATTAAAAGTTGCGCCGTATCCTTGGCAATTTTGGTAAACTTCTCTATAGTATTTCTGTTGATCAACTATCGATGGAATTGGTTTGCTATCTGAAAAATTGCTTGACATGGAATTTGTACAGTTACATGACATAATTATAACCTCCTATTTGTTTTGTTGTGTGTCTAAAGCCTCACGAGTTTTTTTGCTTATTTATTGAATATCTGAGTATTCATATTGACATAGTATGCAGAAGCAAGCCAAAGTGAGATTGTTTTATAAAAAAAAATTTTTTATATTTTTATATTAAAACTAAAAGGTAATATTATTAGTGCATTCTGGCATATATATAAAATAATTGGACAAGCATTTTGATATATTATTAAATATATATATTATGACTAAGCAAATAAATATATCATTGTCAGCTTGACCAAATATATTTTTTAAGGAGGAAAAACTGATGAAAAATTTTATACTATCTTTTCAGATTGGGCTAGTATTCGTAGGTAGCATAGTAGGAGCCGGGCTATCATCTGGAAGAGAGTTAACACAATTTTTTGCAGTGTATGGATATAAGAGTTTTTTAGGACTTTTTATTTGTGCAGCATTGTACGTAAGTATAGGTAAAATGATAATATTTTTAAGTATCAAATATAAGGTAAAATCGTATGAAGAGTTCATAAATTTGGTATGTCCAAAGCCGATAGCTATATTTTCGAATATATTTATAACCGTATTTTTATTAAGTTCTACATCCATAATATTGGCCGGTAGCGGAGCAGTAATGCATCAATATTTTGGGATACCGAAAATTTTTGGTGTTATATTTATGATAGTAGTCAGTATTATATTTTTATTTAGAGAAACGAAGGGCATATTTGAAGTCAATAATATAACGGTACCGATTTTAATAATAATGATGGTTTCTATTTTTATAGGATATGGCATAAACAATCAGGAACAAATGAGTTTTGACTACATAACATCCTTACCCTATTATAAGAGAAGTTATATTATTTCGGCATTAGTGTATGCTGGGTTCAACATAATTTCTATAATAGGTATAATGGTTCCACTAGCAAATGAAATTAAGAGAAACAAAATTTTATTAAGAGGTGTAGCGATTGGAAGCGCCATATTAACAGTAATCAGCATAATAATAGTTTTTGTAATGATAGTGAATCCGACATATGCTCAGCAATATGAGATACCTATATTGGCCGTAGCTCAGAATATAGCACCTTGGATGCAAATCGGATTATTGATGATGATTTGGCTCGAAATGTTTTCATCGCAAGTTTCGAATATATATGGATTAACCAAAACCATGGAAACAAAATTTCAAGTACCGTATAAGACCGGTGTGTTACTGAGCATAATAATAGCATTGCCACTATCATTCGTTGGTTTTACCGGGTTAGTCGACGTATTATATCCGATATACGGCGTATTAAGTTTAGTTTTTGTGGTATGCGTAATTCAATTTTATTGTAAACAAAAAATTAGTTTAACGAAAGTTTACAACTAGAGGTGTCGCCCTGCTCCCCTTTCAGGGGAGCTGTCAGCGTAGCTGACTGAGGGGTTCTTATGGTGCTGTCGCCCAAGGAGAGCTATCACGAAGTGACTGAGAGGTTAGAAAGCTGACTGAGGGGTTCTTATGGTGCTGTCGCCCAAGGAGAGCTATCACGAAGTGATTGAGAGGTTAGAAAGCTGACTGAGGGGTTCTTATGGTGCTGTCGCCCAAGGAGAGCTATCACGAAGTGACTGAGAGGTTAGAAAGCTGACTGAGGGGTTCTTATGGTGCTGTCGCCCAAGGAGAGCTATCACGAAGTGACGGAGAGGTTAGAAAGCTGACTGAGGGGTTCTTATGGTGCTGTCGCCCAAGGAGAGCTATCACGAAGTGACTGAAAGGTTAGAAAGCTGACTGATGAGTTAAGAGAAATGTACAGGAGAAGAAGTAAATGGAAAAGTTTAAATTATATTCGGAATATAAACCTATGGGCGACCAAGGAGAAGCTATAGAAGTTTTGACCCAAAGCATAGAAGAAGGAAATAGATATCAAACATTAGTAGGTGTGACCGGCTCTGGAAAGACGTTTTCCATGGCCAACATAATAGAACGAGTACAAAAGCCGACCTTAATAATTGCTCACAACAAGACATTGGCGGCGCAGTTGTACAGTGAATTTAAGGAATTTTTTCCAAACAATGCTGTAGAATATTTTGTATCATATTATGATTACTATCAACCGGAAGCATATTTAGCGCATACGGATACATTTATAGAAAAAGATTCGAGTGTAAATGAAGAAATAGATAAGTTACGGCACTCGGCCACAGCGGCTTTAAATGAACGAAGGGATGTCATAATAGTGGCGAGCGTATCTTGCATATATGGGTTAGGTGATCCGA
>LNZM01000141.1 GCA_002007295.1 Candidatus Epulonipiscioides saccharophilum
TGCCAGCTTTCAACTAGGATTAGGCCCCAAAAGCCGTATTTAGCATTCATTAACATGGTCATATCGAATTGTACTAATACTCCGTTTATTATTGATTGCCAAATGTAGCCGAGTATGATTCCGCCGATTAAGTTGGGCATAAAAAATACTGTTCTAAATAAATTTGTACCTTTTAGATTTTGAGTTAATAATAATGCTAACAAAAATGCACATGTATTAACCGTGGTTACGGATACGAGCATAACTCTGACGGTAAACCAAAATGCGTTTAAAAAATTAGCGTCTGAAAAAACTTTGATGTAATTATCCAAGCCAACGAATTTAGCATTAGTTACAGTTGTAAATTCACAAAAGGATAAATATAATCCAGTTAAAAATGGTATTCCAAATGCAAGTGAAAAAGCTAGTACTGTTGGTAATACGAAAATAGCAAATTGTTTTTTTAAATATTTTTCCATTAGCATCCTCCTTCATTATACGAGAATAAAATATTATGATAATATTTTAAAACTTAAATTATATTGATAATTCTATTATATTCGTATGAATGAGAAAAAAATATTAAGAATTTTACTATTTTTGGTGAATATACAGATTGACATAAAAAATATTAAAAAATTTGTTAGAAGATTTTGCTCAGCCTCTCCGACTTGGGGGGCGATGAACTAAGGGGAAATAATATATAATCTAGAATTTTTATATTTTATGTATCAAAAAAGTAAAGCAATGAAAAAAATGTGGTAGTAAAGTAAAGCAGTAAAAAAGTGGGGGTTTAATTAAGTAGGTGGCTTTTATATTTGAAAAGCACTTATGCTATTAACAACTCCATGGCTACTAATAGCAAGATATTTATATATATAAAGGTAGAAAGAAAATATAAAGGTAGAAAGAAGATATAAGGATGGAGAAGAAGAGGCGTTAAAACTTATTGTTACGTTCAACAACGCACAATTCTTCAGTAGCGGATTGAAGTTCTTCATTTACATGTTGTAGTTCCTCATTAGAAAGTACTAATTCCTCGTTCATGGATTGAAGTTCTTCGTTTGAAGCACGTAGCTCTTCGATTAAAGTCTGCATGTTTTCTTTAGTTAGGCGGAGTTCTTCCTCTAAGTAGTTGATAGTATCGCTAGCATTGTCTTCTACTTTGAATTTTTTTGTTTCTAAAATATGCTTAACTTTTTTGGTTTCTTCGAATAATAAAATGCCGTAGCGAGTGTTAGAAAGTTCATCAACATAGACGCTGACTAATAAGTTAATTTTATCGTCTTGGTTAGATTGAGTGATGTTTTCGTATCGAAACGATTTTCCGGAAACGAACAAATTAGTTACGGCGGCCCCGATAAGAACGGCTAGATCTTTACGAATCATTTTAAGAATGTTTAGGCTAATACGATTAGTGGGGATTTTAATAAAATCGTTTACGTCGCCGAAAGAGTGAATGAGTTCATAGGATTCGTTAATGATAACACCTTTAGGAATATACTCTTGCTGAAGCGCTTCTATAATCTTCCCGATGGCTCGATCCACACTTTTTTCGGCTAACTTATGGCTCATGGCATGGTCAAAATGAGATAAGTACGTATGAGGTGGTGAAGTTTCAGCTATGCTAGCTCGTTTAAAGATTTTTTGCTTAAAATTCACTGCTTCAAAATACTTGCTCATTTCACCTAAACTTTCGCTAGTACCTAAAAATAAATAACCATTTTCTTTTAGAGAGAAACCGAAAGCTGCAAAAACTTTTTGTTGAACCATGTTCTCTAGGTAGATTAATACGTTTCGACAGCTTATTAAGTCCAATTTAGAAAAAGGAGCTTCTGATATTATGTTATGTTTGGCAAATATAATTAGGTTTCTGATATGCTTT
Source organism: Candidatus Epulonipiscioides saccharophilum (assembly GCA_002007295.1). Lineage (GTDB taxonomy): Bacteria > Bacillota > Clostridia > Lachnospirales > Cellulosilyticaceae > Epulonipiscioides > Epulonipiscioides saccharophilum. The sequence goes on from LNZM01000141.1 coordinate 1,865, forward strand.
TTTACTTGATAATTTTGTCCTTTTTTATCAAAATATTTTTTTAATCTAATTTTATTTACGCCGATTAACTGGTCTTGTGTATATATTCCGTTTTGCGCCTTAGACAATGCTATATCATTTATGTCGGTAGCAAATATTTTAGCATTTATAGGGAGATTTTTTTCTTCTAAATATTCTAATATTAATATCGCTATCGAATACGCCTCTTCTCCTGTTGAACATCCGGCACTCCATACTCTGATGCTTTCGTCTAGTTCTTTGTTTTGATAGATTTGATCCAGTGTGTCGTATAAAGAATTAAAGGCTTCAAAATCTCTGAAAAATCCGGTTACGCCGATAAAGATCTCATTGTGTAATGTGTCTATTTCATCATCAAATCGATTTATATAATCTATATATTCGTACATATAATTTAGTTCTAGCATTTTCATCCGCTTTTTGATACGCCGAACGATTGTGCTTTTCTTGTAATCTTCAAAATTGGTTCCTTTTCTCTCGTATATTTTATATATTATCTCTTCAACATCTTCTTTCTGTTCTTCTAAATCACAAATTACATTATCCATTATTTATTATCCCCCGTTTTTAAGCTTATTTAAACTTTTAAAAATTCTAAATTTAACTTACCGTTGTAGTTATACTTCTGAAAATTCTAAATTTAACCTACTGTTATTTGTGGTTATATCTTCATAAAATCCGTCTACTTCGGCACTTACACTTTGTAATATAACTTTAAATTCTGAGCCTTCGCCCACTACGCTGTTGACATCAACTAATCCCCCTTGAAGTTCTACTAAAGATTTTACTAAGGATAGCCCAATGCCACTACCTTGTTCTTTTTTGTCCTTTGTATTTTTAGCTTGCTTAAATCTTTCAAATATTAGGTCTAGCTTATCGGCTGCTATGCCGCATCCGGTGTCCTTTATACTGATAATTACGTTTGGAAAATCCTGATATATTCTTACATCTATTTTACCTCCTTTGGGTGTAAATTTTACAGCGTTAGATAATAGGTTTAAAATTATACGTTCCATGCTATCAATGTCTATTTCGACAATACACTCTTCGACTTCAGTATCAAAAACTAATTCGATATCTTTCGCTTCTGTATAGCTTCGAATGGATAGAGTTAGCTCCTCTACTAAATTGACAATGTTAACTTGAGAGATAACCATGGTATAAAAGCCAGATTCTATTTTATTCATATCGATAACGTTGTTGACCAATTTTAATAATCGTGTACAGTTTTGTTTTATAATTTCAGTATATTTATCGATGGATCCAGATTGAAAATCTTGTTGAACATCCTTTAAAGACATGAGCTGGGCGGCGCTAGAAATCACATTTATAGGTGCCCGTAAATCATGAGAGATATTAGCAAAATATTCTGTTTGATACTTAGCGGTTTCGATTTGTTTATCTTTTTGATCTAGCCGTTCTTGAAATTTCTTAACATTAATTTCGTCCCGAATATCACGGATAGAAAAAATGTCGGTAAGTTTATTATCTAAAATAATTTTAGTCATATCAATTTTTACGTCAATTGAGTTGCCTTCTTTATCCAACATGGTTTGAGTAATACTTTTAAATTTTTCTGGAGAAAGACTAAAAAAGGTATCAATAAATTTTCGTTTTTGGTCCTGCTTTATGTAGCTTAGAAGATTTTTTCCAAGAATATCTGTTCGAGAAGAGAGTTTTAGGAGTTTAGCAAACTCTTCATTATAAAAGGTAATACCTTCTTTGGGATTTGTAGCTACAACACTGATAGGCAGTCTTTCTAAAACTTCGTGATACATTTTTTCGTTTTTCCGTATAGATATATCTAAGCGTTCCGCTTCGGTAATATCCGTATAGGATATGATAGCCCCAATGGAAGAGAAAGAACCTTGAATATTGATTAAGTTCCATGACTCGTCGCCCAAAAATTTAGTTTTATGCTTAAAAAGTAGGCTTTTTTCGTTCTTATTAAGAATTTGCCACATATTGTTTATTATTTTTATATCTCTAAGACAAATATCTTCTAAATCCGGATAATATTCGTATTTATTACGAAGGGACATTTGCATAGCACGGTTTAAGGCAATAACTTGGCCGTTTTTATCAAGCGCTGCTACTTTCGTTTCTATGGAATTTAAAAGTAATTCATCCAATTCGTAAGAGTTTTGAAGATCGATTTCTTTGTTTTTCATTTCGGTTATATCTATGGTGGAAACGTATATTGATTTACTCGTATCATTTTCAACATAAGCGTAGTAGCATTCTAAATATTTAATTTCACCAGATTTTGTTTGAAATCTATTCACTAAAATAAAAGGTCGGTGGTCCGAATTAATCAATTTATTTAAATACTGTTGTCGAAGCGAATAGTCTTCATATATAATGATGGATTGCAAAAAATTGGGCGTAACGTCCTCTTGTGTATATCCTAAAAAGTTTAATAAGCGATCTGAAACTCGTTTTAGCTCTAAATCCATGCTTAATATTATCTGCATAGATCGGCCGTAGTTTTCAATTGCTTCAAAGACAAAATCTTCTTTCATACTTTGTGATTCTTCAATCTGAATGGCTTGCTGTTCCACTTGACTTTTTAATGTTGACAAATGCTTTTTATTACTTATAAATTGAGCAATGTTAATTATTAATAATAGAATTGCTAAAATCATGATAGAAATTAAGTTCACTTCGACTTGACCCCCTTTTAAATTATGATAGCATATAGCGATCTAAAAATCTAGTATTTTACAAAATAAATATTTATTAAATTTTTGGCCATAAATGTCGTCTAAGAAGAACATTTTGACAATAAATGCTGTCCAAGAGGAATATAACCGAAGTGTTTGATAACTGATAAATTATTGCACTTTTTTAGGAAGAGCTATTTCAAGTTCTGGAACAGTTATCACAAGTTCAGGAAGAGCTATCTCAAGTTCTGGAACAACTATTTCGGACGCATCCGTTTCGCTGAAGTTAGATGTTAAGTTAAATGTAAAACCTTGCTCTAGTAATGTCGTACTAAAATGTAAACCTATATTTTGTTGATGATAATCCTCTTCTATTGTATACTTATACTCTGTTTCTATATCCGATACGATCGGTATTAGTTTCCAAGTAAAATTGTTAATTGATTCATACTTATCTTTTAACTGATAAATAGCTTCTGATGAAATTATTTCGCTCATATCAAAAAATAAATCTAAATTATCAAATGCTAAATCTAAAAAATCTTTTACTAACATAATACTTTCAGATTCGTTTAATGAAATTGCAAAACCTTGATCTGTTTTATCTAAAGGATACTTACTATTAGAAAAACCAAAAAGTTGATTAAACTGGTCAATAAATACATATTGATCGTCATCAGGAGAAATTTTAATAAAGTCTCCAACAAAAAGATCCGGATTAGCCGAAAATAAATTGTTAGCATCTAATGTTGTATTTTCAAAAGTATAAGTGTTAAAATAATATGTATTGTCCTTCGTATACGTAATATAACTTTGTTCAATAAATTCGGTACTATCTTTATCTAATATGAAAGAAAGTGTAGTCACAATACAACTGTCGTTTGTCAAATTATTTATAATTCCATTTTGTAAAATGTTGATATTTAAAGAATTATTATCTTTCAACATTATTTCTAACGTTCCCAAAGAATCGTATGTTACTGACTCAAAAGTTTTATAAGATACTGCAGGATCGACAATATCCTGCGTACATCCTGTTATACTTATGGCAGAAAAAAGTAAAGGAAGAGATAAAAATCTTTTTTGCATGAAAACCCCTCTTTTCTTTGTACACATTTCAAAGATTAATATTAATATAGCAAAAGTATAACATGTTATAAGAAAAATTAAAATAGAAATTTGAAAAAAAATTACAAAAATACATGTAAAAAATTAGCATGTGATAAATTAGATTTTTTGTCTAATCCTTAACCTTATTGTCAACCTTAAAGTTGTTGTTAGAATTTTATTCTGGATCAGCCTTAAAGTTGTTGTTAGATTTAGAATTTTCTTCGAGATCAGTCTTAAAGTCGTTGTTAGATTTTGATTTGTTTTTAGATTTAGAATTTTCTTCTTGATAAGCCTTAATGGCGGCCACTACAGCTTCCATAAGTTTTTTTTGATACGAAGGAGATGAAAGGAGCTGATCTTCCTGAGCATTGCTCATAAATCCCATTTCTAAAATAACTACGGGTACGCTAGACCAGTTAAATCCGGTCATGTCCGTTCTTTCGATGATAGAATTTACTTTTATGCTACTTGCTTCTAAAGAGCATTCCAAATGCTTAGCAAAATTTTTGCTTTGTTCATAAATGCTTTTGGTATGCAGATTAGCTTCAGCTGGAATTAAAATCGTGGCACCAGTTTTTGAAGGATCATTATGACTATCACAGTGAATTCTTATGGTTATGTCCGAATTAGCCTGGTTAGAAATTAAAGCACGTTCTAAATTGCTGATATTAACATCGGATTCTTCTCGAGTGAGAATAACATTAAAACCTTGGTCGAAAAGCATGTCCTTTAATAGTAAAGAAGCTTCAAGATTTATTTCATGTTCTGGCCGTTTTGTAATGATTCCTGAAGTGCCAGAAGATACACGAGGTTTTTGACATAATGCATTCGGAGCGATTGGCTCTGGGATAGAGTCAGCCACTTTTTGGTGTCCAGGGTCGATACAAACTGTAAAAATTTCTGAATAGTCTGTGGGGGGACAACCTCGTTGTGCAGAATTAGAAAACTCTTCTATAGATAAATTTTTGGCCGAGCTATCTGAACATTCTAGAGATAAATTTTTGGGCGAACTAGCAGAACATTCTGTAGACAAATTTTGGGCTGGATTAGAAACGTATTCTATAGAGGAACTTTGGATTGAATTTGAAATATTATTAATAGCTAACGTAGATAAGCTATTAATGATTATAATGGACGTAAAAATAGCTATGCAAAATAACGTATTTTTCAAGCTGATCACCTCTTTCTATATTTATTATGGTAAACAAATAATGGAATTTTATTCGTTAAATTTCTATAAAAAAAGCACTCCGAAGAGTGCTATACAAAGTAATATGGATTTTTATTCTATCGAGACGACACCGACATCTATAGAATTTGCTACAATGGTAGGTAATGGCTGATCTGAATCTGAATCTAGGCTCATATTTTTATATTCAGTATAATTTTTATCGGCCAAAAGTTGCGCCCTATAGGTTTGAATAACATCCTCAGAAATAAACGGATTTTTTTCAAGAGAAAAATCTAGATCCGGAATGAAACTGTTAGCTATGAGATAGGATGATTTTTCCGCAGGAAGTTGGCAAGATAAAGTGCCGACATTAACCTTATTGAATAAATAATTTAAATTAGACAAATTATTAGATGAGAATTTTATACTACCGGTATTCACAAAATGACTAATGTTATCAACCTCTAAAAAATTATCGCAAGAGAAAGTTAACTGACCATTGTCTAAAAAAATATCGGAGAAATCCATAATAGATACATTAGAACAATTTATGATGCCGGTGATCTGTTGTAAATCTAAAGAAGTGGTCGTGTTTTCTATATTTATTTTACCGATTTCATTTATTATTCTTAAATTCTCTATGTAGGATGGAATTTTGATATCGTATACCATCTCAAGACGATCATCATCGATATTAATGTCGAGCCATCGCCAATAATTTGTGTTGTTAACTAAAGCTTCTAGCAAAATTACATCGTTTTCTACATAAGGCGTGAGAATAACATCTTTTGTTTTGGCTTTAAAGTCATCGGTATTTGGACCGTTATATATTATTTGACAGTCGATAGATAAATTTTCATCCGTGCTAGGAGTTATATTTATAGTGCCGATCGAATTGAAAATAGATAATGTGTCCGCCGAAACGGGTTCTGTATAGGTAGGTAAAGAGTGTATTTGTTCAACATTATATTTGGGATGCGTATAATAAAAACATCCACTTAAAATAAACGGTAAAAAAATAGCTGCAAATTTTAGTTTCATAAAATAAATCTCCTTTTTAAGTGATACATTGCAGAGGAAGCTAAGCTCTTGGGGAGAGAAATCATGACTTCAAGTTTGAGTTATCAAAGTGAGCGGTCACTGGATCGTAGCCATAATTGAATGCATAGCTTCATTATTAAGGATACAGTGTAGCCCCTCTCTATCCCATATATGGGAACTTAAGAAAATTAACTTTTTGTGCTAGCTAACTAAGGGGCGGGCACGCCTGCTCCCCTTCCAGGGGAGCTGTCAGCGTAGCTGACTGAGGGGTTCTTATGGTGCAGTTACTCAGTAAGCACTTTGCATTTGAACTTCACACTTGACATTTTTCTTTCTCCGGGATTAAAGGCCTTAGAAAAAGGATATAAAAAATTAAAATGAAGTAAGTACAACTTGTAGAATCCCTCAATCAGCTTCGCCAAAAGATTCTTAAGTCCCTGCCTATGGACTGAGAGGTTAAGAGCTGCCAGCGAAGTTAATGTAGAGGTTAAAGAGCCGTGTTTTATTCTACTTGACTAAAACACGGCCGAGATCAACATGATTGCCGATAAGTGTATTGTTTCTCTGCATAGCAGATAAAGTTTCCTCGGATAAAAGTTTATCATCAAACAAGATTTCTGCATCTGCAGGAAACGCTAGCTCGGATAATAGAGTATTATCTATGACATAAGAAGTTTTAGGCGGAAGAATGCATTCTATATTTCCTTGGCCAACTTTGTTAAACATACGAGAGACATCGACAAAAGTGTCTGCAAAGAAATTTATATCACCAAATTCTACATAATGAAAGACTGTATCAATATTAGATAAAAGATCTGCAGAAAAGTCCAGATTACCATTTTTTAAAACGATATTTGAGGATCCTAAGACCGACATATTACTACAATCTATATTACCGACGGATAATTCTAAATCCAAAGAAAGAGATAAATCAGTAATATTGATGTCACCAACATTATTGACAACTTTTAAATGTTTTATGTAAGATGGCAGCCGGATAAAATAGTTTAGACTTATATCCGAATCATCAATATTTTCATCTAGCCATTGCCAATAATTTAAATCTTCGGCCATGGCTTCTACGTATATTGTATTATTTTCGATATGTGGTGTTAAATCAATGTGTTTTGTCTTTTCAGAAAAACTATATGGATCGGAGCCTTTATAAGTTACGACACATTGGATAAGTACATCGTGGTTTTCATTGGGAAGAAAGTTTACCTGACCAACACCGTTTAATAAGGATAATGAATCTGCCTGAACACTTGTATGGTAGGTGATTAAGTCATAGTATTGAAAATAATGTTTACAAAAGAAAAAACAACCAGGTAATACAATGAGAGAAAAAAATAAGAGTCTGATTTTTTTAAATTTTAATTTCATGAAACCCCCCTTAAATATATAATACGCTTGTACAGTATATTCTGAGGCAAATGTATTTATGATAACCGAAAAAAAGCTACTCTGAAAAAAAGTAGCTAAAGAATGCTAATTAGGATTTGACACTCCCCACGCCTAAAGGCGGGGGATTCTAAAGTGATTAAAGGACATACAAGAACTAAATATTTTTCAAAAAAAAGAGTGGTTTTTCACCACATTCTATTTGTGTTGCAAATTTTTCTACATTTTTTTAGTTTTCAATAATACAGAAACCTTTTTGCTGGAAACAAAGTCTATCGCTTATGATTTTATTCATTTGCGACAGTTCCCTTGGTCAACAACTTAGATATTGTTCCTATTTCATTGGAGTCTACGAAGTGATATCCCCCTTATTACGCTTTCTTAGTTTTTTTTTTGATCCTACTAACACAGTCCAGTTTATTAATTTTTCTAAATACCACGTTACTTCATTTCTCGATAACAAATATGTTATAGTCATGCTGGTTATAATAGATATTAAAAATTTTAGCCATACAAAAGGTATATAAGAATTGATTATATAAACTAAGCATACTAAATAAGTGTGCAATATATATATCGGAAATGTATTAGCGCCCACTTTTGTAAAAAATGTTTTCGTTTTATGAATCATGTTGATTAATATATAAACGAAAGAAAATCCTATAATATACATAAATATCCGAGCAAATATAAGCTGAAGTAGGGGTATATCATATTCAAGATAGGATTGATTTCCGTATAAAAATTCCACCGGTATCACATTATAATAAGAAATGTTTATAGCTAATATGACTGTTAGCGTAATCATGACTATGCTGAATCTTTTTTTGCCATTTCTTAATTTCATTAACTTTTCTTCGCTTAGATAATACCCGCCTAAAAAAAATGGTAAGAAGAAAAGTGTTCTAGATATTGATAAAAAGGCCCCAAATTCTGCCGAAAGGCCCATGGATATACCGATAATTAAGCTTATAGGAAAAATAAATCGGATTTTTATTAAATCTTTCAGCAAGATTCTCCAATAAAACATACTTATTAAGTACCATAGCGCCCAGCCAGGAGTTAAAAGTGATACATTTTGCCAACCTACTACGGGTATACTTACTAAGGCCCATAAAGTGTTAAATATTAAATAAGGAACAAAAAAGTTTCTAAATGCTTTCATTCTACATTTGCTCACATTTTTTGAAAAATACCCTGAAATAAAAACAAATACGGGCATGTGAAATAAATATATAAATGTATAGATTACTTCTATACAAAACGATTCGTCTACATAAAATTCCAACGAATGGCCCCAAACTACTAAAAATATTAACAGCCCTTTTAAATTGTCTAGCATATAGTTTCTATTTTGTTCCTTTATTTTGTTTTCCTCCTTTTTAGATATCTACTCTTTAGCTATTAGTACTGTTTTTGAACTGTCGGATACACGCCATCTTTAGGCCAATAGCATTCTAACTTATCTATTTTTCACTAATCATTTGATTTATTTTAGCTGTCGGATGCACACCCTTTCTACTCCGATAGCATTCTAACTTATCTATTTTTCACTGACCATTAGTTTTATATTATATCTATCCATTCTTTGGCTATTAGTACGTGTCCCTTTGCTGTCGGATGCACGCCATCTCTAGTCCAATAGCATCCTGGTTTATCTATGGTTAGTTGCTCATTAAATTTTTCCTGCAATGGTACATATAATGTGTCGTATTCTTGGGATAACTCTTTTATTATTTCTATCTTCGGATTTAAATCTTCTTTCCATTCTAACTGAGGTTGCATTATTGGTAGGATAAATGGACTCATTAATACTATATCTATATTTCCAAACTTTTCCCGGGCGCTATCCAATAAATATCTATAATTATCTCTAAATTCACTCGGCTCGGTTACCATCCCTGAATCGTATCTTCTCCATGTGTCATTTACCCCAATATATATTGATAGAACATCGATTTCGAGACTCAACGTATTTCGCTCCCATCGCCTTTTTAAATCTTTCAACCTATTTCCGGATACGCCTTTATTTATGCAAGTAATATTTAATTCTGGGCAGTTGCTCGTTATATAATGGTTTACTAAATTTACATATCCATTTCCGAGACTGCTTCCATCCCCAAGTTTGCTTCTACCGCAGTCTGTTATGCTATCACCTTGAAAAAGTATTACGTTATTCTCATTCAATATATTCGACATAACTTCCTCCTTATTATTCAATGTTATCCAAAAAACTCTCACCTATTTTTAAACTTCTTACTTTAAACATTTCGGCTATAGTTTGTCTAACATAGCCACATATCATATTATTCAATCTTATCCAAGAAACTTTCGCCTATTTCTAAACTTTTTACTTTAAATATTGCGGCTATAGTTTGCCCAACATCCGCAAAACTTTTTAAAGTACCTAAATTGTTTGTAGGGCCACCTTCATGATACACGAGTAAAGGTACGCTTTCCCTTGTATGATCGGTCCCCTTAAACGTCGGATCACAGCCATGATCAGCCATGATGAATAAATAATCGTCAGCGCTATTTAAGGCTGATAATAATTCGCCGATTTGGCCGTCCACTTCTTCTAAAGCAGAAGCGTAGCCTTTCGGATCATTTCTATGGCCGAATTTCATATCGAAGTCTACCAAATTTGTGAAAATAAACCCTTTAGGGCCATTTTTAGCTAACTCGATCGTTTCCTCCATGCCTTGCTTATTACTCTTTGTTGGTATCGATTTAGTTATATTTTGGCCGGCAAAAATGTCACTGATTTTTCCTACGCCGATAACTGGTATTTCAGCTTCTTCTAAATTGTATAGTAAATTTGGGGTACTAGGCAAAGTAGCATAATCATGTCTATTAGCAGTTCTTGTGAAATGACCGACTTCTCCAATGAATGGTCTGGCTATGATTCTGGCCACTTCATTTTCACCTCGTAATATTTCTCTTGCTATTTTGCAGTATTTATATAAGTCTTGCAATGGGACTACATCCTCATGTGCAGCAATCTGAAATACGCTATCAGCTGAGGTATAAACAATTAGGTCGCCGGTTTTTACATGCTCTTCACCTAAATCTTCTATTATTTGTGTTCCGGATGCTGCTATATTCCCAATTACTTTTTTGCCGGTTTGCCGTGTAAATTCATCTATCACTTCTTTAGGAAATCCATTTGGATAGGTCTTGAAAGGAACTTTTGTATTTATTCCGATCATTTCAAAATGGCCGGTTGTAGTGTCTTTGCCTTTTGAAATTTCTAAAACTCGTCCATAGGATCCTATTGGATGCTCTTCCTCTGTAGCTACATTTATATCATTTATATTAAATAATCCAAGTTTTTTTAAATTGGGTAAATCCAATCCACCATTTGCTTCATAGACATGGGTTAGGGTGTTGGCTCCGGTATCGCCGTATAATTGCGCATCTGGCATTGCGCCAATACCAACACTGTCTAATACTACCAAAAATACTCTTTTCATAATATTATTGCTCCTTTTCTAAATTTATTTTATACTACTTATAGTATGCTCCAATTTATTTTTTTTTACTTTACCTCTTACCTTTTTTTAAAAAAACAGTTATAATAGTTTTATCAAAATATTACAAAAGGAGCCATTTTTATGTTAGTAAAAGTTAAGCAATTCTTAGAAGGCACTACTGAATTAATTTTAGCTATATTAGCTGCTATCCTTATTACACAATTCGTTTTTATGCATTCTACTGTACCAACTGGATCCATGATACCTACAATACTAATTGGAGACCACCTTATACTTAATAAAATTTCGGCCTACTATCGTGAGCCAGAACATAGTGAAATTATCGTATTTTTTAATGGACAAGATAATCTTATAAAGCGTGTTATCGGCTTGCCCGGTGATGAGATAGACCTTATTCAGGGTCAAGTTTTTTTGAATGGTAAGCCTATTGATGAACCGTACTTAAATGATCAAAACTCTACATTTCCACTCAACAATAGAATTAGGTATCCTTACGTTGTTCCAAAAGAACATTATTTTGTTATGGGCGATAATCGCCTTAATAGTGCGGACAGCAGAGACTTCGGACCAGTCTACAGAGGTGATCTAGTTTCTATTGGTGCGTTAAAATTTTATCCATTTGACAGTATCCATATGCTAAAGTAATGCTGCAATACTCTTTACTGATAAAATTGGATTTGACCATTGAACAATATCCGTATGTTAAAGTAGTGCTGTAATATGCTCTACTGATAAAGTCGGATTATATTTTCAATAAAATTGGATAATAATAATTATATAATCTAAAATATACTTAAGTATTGGAGTTGGTGCAATTGCTCAAAATTAAACGTTTTCTCGATTTTGTAATAGATATTTTATTAGCAATTTTGGCTGCTGCTATTGCTATGCAATTTATTTTTATGCGCTCTCACGTGCCTACCGGATCCATGATACCGACAATAGCAATAGGTGATCAGTTTATACTTAACCGGATTACTCCGTACTATAGAGCACCGAATAGAGGAGAGATTTTAGTATTTTATGACGGTACGAATTACTTGATAAAAAGAGTAATCGGACTTCCTGGCGAAAAAATTGATCTTATCAACGGTGATGTTTATATAAACAATCAAAAATTAGATGAGCCTTATTTAAATGATCCACACTCTACTTATCCGCTAATACCGAGTTTAGAATTTCCATATGAAGTTCCGCAAGATTATTTTTTTCTAATGGGCGATAATAGGTTTAACAGTGTAGATAGCCGTTACTTTGGACCTATATCTAAAAATGATATTGTGGCTATAGGCGGATTGAAATTCTTTCCTTTTAATGATATACATCTTTTACAATAATTTTTAAGGCAGGGATTTATTGATCTCTGCTTTTTTTAATTAATATTGAAAAATTTATTATTTTATCACAAAAGGACTTCAATAATTATATGATAATAAATATATACATTTTTAAATCTTTTTTTTAATTGTAGAAGCAAGCTATATTATATTGTTTAATAAATATTGCTAGAATTTTACCTATATAGTATAATAAAAAAGTAATGCTAGTTTTACAATTTTAAAATAAGGAGACTTGAAAATGGAAGAATATATGAAATGTTTAGAATTGTCCAACAAATTTAGTCCCGAACTTATCGGTGATATTATTGATTATTTATTATGTGAAAGGCGTAAAAAAGAATTAGCATTTAAAGAATTAATAAAAAATCGTGTTGACTTAGAATATTCTTATTCTTGGATTACATATTTGGATGCATTAGCTGACGATTATTATTATGTAGAATTTATTGAAGTAATTTTTTATTTACTTTCTGATGCAGATAAACTTGTAGTTTTCAGGACACATCATTCTAATAATGGTGGATATTCAAAGGCCTTTGAGGCATTGTCTGAATTAAATCAGGCTAAAATTTTACTTCTTACGTTAAATACATGTTCTTTAGTTTCCTTTCAAACGGACATGAACACTTTGGCCCATATTTCGAATTGGAAGTTAATTTATAGCCATGACTGGGACATCCGAGAAAAAATCATACTGTCAGTAACATTTGAGACACGAAAGGATTTAAGTTATATATATGATTTCATAAAAGATACAAAAGATTTTATAAATCAAGCTATAATGAGGCATCCGGATAAGGCAGTACAGAGTTTACTAAATTTTGATGCCAAAAATACGTTAGTGACTTTTCCTATTCTCAGATCTATAAGAAAGGTTTTTGGCGAAAACATCGCTTTACTGTTAGCTTATACAATTTCGGGAAAAGATGAATGGCTGGATAATTTTTGTATAATTGGTCTATCAATGAGTTACAGATTGAGACATTTAACAATAGACATGAAGTTTCAGAATTTAGATACTATCGTCGCTCAGGTTCCGGTACTGCGGAAAGCGTTAGAAAAGGTAGCATCCAGTACTTGCGTAAATAAAACGGCTATAGTAATGTATCATTTTCCGGAAAACATGTATCCATCGATAAAGGAATTAGATGAACATTGGTTTGTCAACTTTATAATAGAAAATTTAAGACTACCAATTTATGCTAAATTTTTAAAAGGTTATACTGATCTATCAAACATTACACCAGACATTTTAAATAAATCTAGTTATAAATATATATATGACGATTTTGCGGTAATGCCAAATTATTTCGAAGAGCTATTAGGCAAATATAAGATTATATTTGGGTCGAACGACATTTATGAGCGTCTAATGATTATTCGGCTACTCAGCAAATGTTGGAGCTATAGCGACTTACAAGGATTAGAATTATTATCCAAGTATAATTTAAGTTCACAATCTATAGCATGGTTTTTCACTTGTATGCATCCGGACACATGTAAAAATTCTGCTAATGGTATAAACGAAGTATCGGATAATATCAATGCTATTTTAGATCTTATTTTATCCAAAGAAAATATCTTAGAATATCTAATAAGTGCTAACGCTAGATTTATTCAAGAGAAAAAACTCATCCTAATTCTCGCTGTAAATCGTACCAGATATGATGATGCTCATTGGACCAAAACTATTTTGACCGAATCATAATTTTAACTAAAAAATCGACTTATAATTTCAAAACTAAAAACTTGAAAGAAGGGATCTTATGTTGACTTTAGAAGGAAAATATTCAAGTGCTAAGATTTTTATTGAAAGAATAGAACAAGATGCTATCGATCAAATTTTTAAATTATGCAATCATCTTATATCCCAAGACAGTAATATAGCGATCATGCCAAATATCCACATAAATAAATCTAGCACAGTGGGAATTACCATGACAATAATGGATAAGGTTGTACCTAATTTAGTGGGGATCGATATAGGCTGTGGCGTAAGAGTTCAGCCTATTAAAATTGCAAAAGGATTTGACTGGATTAATGAATTTGATAAAAAACTTCGAGTAACTATCCCTTCTGGAAATAAAATTAGAAATAAGGCGCATAAATTTATAAAAGAAGTACCTCTTTGTAACCTAAAATGTCCGGTTATCGACTTTGCTTCTACTGAATTTTCTTTGGGCACTCTTGGGGCCGATAATCATTATGTAGAAGTAAGTTATGACGAGTTGGGCCGATATTACTTAACTGTGCATTCGGGGAGCCGAAATCTAAGTTGTCAGATCACAAAATATTACCAGAGTATAGCTAATGAAATGCTGAAATCAGATAATAACAAGAAGATCCGAGCAACCGAGCTTACGCTTAAAAAGCTTCAATCGGAACAATCGGACTTAGAATTAATCGGATTAAAACAGCCGAAACGAAAGTATATAGAAGATTTAAAAATAGATACAGACCTTGCTTATTTGGACAGCACACTTATGGATGATTATTTACATGACATGAATATCGTCACAGAATTTGCATATTGGAACCGCAAAGCTATTATCTACGATATAGTAAAATCTTTAAAAGACAGAGTTAATTTTGCCTATGAAGAAAATGGCTATGAATCGTTCGATACGATACATAATTATATTGATCTAGAAACTAATATTTTACGAAAAGGTGCTATTTCCGCAAACAAGGATGAACTACTAATAATCCCGCTTAACATGAGAGACGGAAGCATAATAGCAGTCGGCAAAGGCAATGCTGACTGGAACTACTCGGCCCCTCATGGTGCTGGTCGAATTATGAATCACACAATGTCAAAACAAACTTTAACATTAAGTATGTTCAAAAAATCTATGAGGGGTATTCATTCTACATCAATTTGTTCCGAAAATATAAATGGATGCTGTTTTGTCTATCAGGATATCCATGAAATTATCGATAACATTAAAGATACAGTCGAGATACTTCGGATTATTAAACCTATTTATAACTTTAAGGCGAAATAATTGCACTTAACTAGGGGGCTATCGCATTAACAATTCCAAATTTTATTCATTTGCGACAGCTCCCAACCTCTCAGTCACTGCGTGATAGCTCTCTAACCTTGCCGTCAGCTAAAGTTGACACCTTTGGTTGGGCGGAAAGCTATGGCCAACAACTTAGTCCACATTATATATTAAATCGGGAGGGGATTTCTATGGCCGAATTTCAAATCATAGCTGAGCAATTTTCAATGGATAACATAATACCTATCTTTATTAGAATAATGATAGCTACTTTTTTTTCCGGAATATTAGGAATTCTAAGTGGTCGAAAAGGGCGAGCAGCAGGATTAAAAACACATATTTTAGTTTGTGTAGGAGCTACCACGGCCATGTTGACTAATCAATATATCTATTCTCAATCTTTAAGTGGGGATCCAACCCGAATAGCAGCCCAGGTCATTAGTGGAATCGGTTTCATAGGAGCCGGAACAATAATAGTAACCGGTAAGCAACAAATAAAAGGCGTTACTACAGCTGCCAGCCTTTGGACTTGTGCATGCCTTGGGTTGGCCATCGGGACCGGTTATTATAGTGGAGCATTTATAAGTTGGCTATTCATTTTAATTACTCTTACATTTTTTAGAAAGTACGAAACTAAATTACATGTAAAAATGCTTATTCATGAAATATATATGGAAGTTAGCTCGCAACAAGAAATTAGCGATATTATTAATTATTATAAATCTGTTGGTTGTAGTTTATATAATCTAGATATGCAAAAAGCGAAAATCTCTGGTGGAGAGAATATGATTTCGTTATTTGTCACGGTTTCTTTTCCGCATGGAGTAGACATAGAAAGCATTATCGATAATTTACGAAATGCAACAGGGATACATTATATAGAAATATTATAAAATTTGTATTTGTCACTTATTGTTTTATAAAATAACTATGCATAATTATCATTATTTTGTTATATAAATGAATGTAAACAATATATATTAATCTATTTATCCTTTTTTATTTTTCATTTATATTTTAGGAGGATTTTAACTATGAAAATTTTTACTAAAACCAATATTGCTAGTTTAGCCGTCAGTACTATAATTGGAGCATCCATGTTTTTGATTGGAGCACAGCCTACGATGGCTCAAGACAATTTTTCTGCTCAAAAAAACATCGAGGTTGAAATTTGCGAAATTTCATCTAAGTCACAAAAACCTAAATATATCTTTGCGTTCCTCGGCGATGGCATGTCACATACTCAAATTAATTCAGCACAAATATATCAATCAGCCTTAAATTTTGGGGGAGCATTCAAGATATATCCGCTTTCCTTTACAGAATTTCCGTACCTAGGAAATATCTACACCCAAGATTCTACATCCTTTTCTCCGGATTCCGCCTCTACAGCGACTTCTTTATTAACGGGCGAAAAGACACACAGCGGTGTTATTGGACTTGGAGCTGATAAGATAACAGTATTAGATTCATTGCCGGAATTATTAAAAGAAGACGGATATAAAATTGGGATTGTTAGCACTGTAACGCTAAACCATGCTACACCGGCGGCTTCATATGCCCACAATATTTCAAGGGATAATTATTATGATATTGGTTTAGAGATGGCAACTAGCAATTTTGATTATTTTGCTGGGGGCAATGTAAGTGAAAGTGGCAAGGAAGATGATGAACCTGGCCTACATAGTGTGATGATAGAAAATGGATATACAATATTGCAAGACAAAGAAGATATCATGAATTTAAATGCAGATTCCGGAAAAGTTTATGCTATAACTCCTGGTTTGGAGATAGGTGACGCAATGCCTTATTCTATAGACCATGTCGAGGGCGAATTAACCTTAGTAGATCATGTAGCGAACGGAATAAAAGTTTTAGATAATGAAGAAAATGGATTTTTTATGTGGATCGAATCTGGTAAAATAGACTGGGCTGGCCACGCAAACGATGCTAGAACCAATATCGATGAAACCATAGCATTTGACGAAGCAGTGCAAGAGGCCATAAATTTTTATAACGAACATCCTGACGAGACTTTAATCATTGTTACTGGCGACCATGAAACTGGTGGTATGACTATCGGTCAGGCAACCACTGGTTATGATACAGCATTTGAATTACTAGAATATCAAACAATGTCTTATGATGAATTTGATCTTGTTATTGAGGATATTTTGGCCGAAACACCGGAACCATCTTTAGAAGATATCATGCCAGTGATCACAGAAAATTTTGGTCTAGGAAATGATGATTTACCTCTTGCGGATTATGATATAGAAAGACTCGAAGATGCTCTTGTTAGGACAGTTTTCGATGGCGACGACGAAGATTATGAAGATTTTAGCAGGGAAAATGAGCTATACGGCGGATATTTACCTTTAACCGTAACCCTAACTCATATCTTAAACGAAAAAGCAGGTGTCGGCTGGACTTCTTATTCTCACACCGGTTCACCGGTTCCCGTATACGCTATTGGCGTTGGAGCACAGAATTTTGCTGGAACATATGACAATACAGATATTTTCCACAAATTAGCTGAACTGACCGACGTTAAGTAATTTGCTTTAAACCAGCCGAGCTTATTGATGTAGAATAATTAGAAATAAAAAATTTGCCATAAACCAGCCGGTCTTACACATATTTTAAACGAGAAAGTATGTATCGGCTGGACTTTTTATGCTCATATTGATACACCACTTCCCTTGAAACTAGTGGAAACTTAAAGGCACGCTTTCTCCCTCCGTCAGCTAACGCTGACACCTCCCTCTCGGAGGGAGGCACCGCTTCACCGCAATTTTGTGACAAAGATTCTTAAGTTCCCGCCTATGGGGACCAGGGGTCAGGAATTATCCGAATTAGAATGCATATCTTCCTTATTAAGGCCCGATGTTTAAGGATAGTTTTTGGTATGGAAGGGGTCAGAAATTATCCAAATTAGAATGCATATCTTCCTTATTAAGGCCCGATTTTTAAGAATAGTTTTTGGTATGGAAGGTGTCAGGAATTATCCGAATTAGAATGCATATCTTCCTTATTAAGGCCCGATGTTTAAGGATAGTTTTTAGTTTGCACTAAGGGAACTGATAGATGGAATAAAGGAGAAAAAACGAATGAAAAAAGATGTGATATTCTCAATAATCTGCCTAATATTGATTATTATTTTATTTATGATACCTACGGGATTTGAACGAGATATTTATATAAACGCAGAACATGCCAAAATAAAAATTATTGATGTAGATAATTCTAGGCTACACAAAGTCGGCCTAGTAAATCAAGGTAGTCAATTTTTCATGGTTAAAGTTTTAAATGGGCAATTTAAAGGGCAACAAATAGAAGCTATAAACTACTTAACGGGTAGCATATCACGAGACAAAGTATTTGAGGTCGATGATATAGCGGTAGCATTGTTGGAAAAAGACACTGATAACAAATTAATTTTAGCCACGGTAATAGACTATTATCGGATAAACATAGAGTTAATATTAATAGGAATATTTGTTGCGATCTTAATATTAGTATCCGGAACAACTGGATTACGAACGATCATCTCATTCGGATTTACCTTAACATGTATATTTAAGCTATTTATCCCCTTATTATTAAAAGGGTATCCACCAATAATAATAGCGTTTATAATAGGAATTTGTATATCTGTCGTTACATTGATATTGGTAGCCGGGTTTAGTAAGAAAGCATATTGCGGGTTAATCGGAACAATATTAGCGTCGTTCATCACGTGTATGCTAGCGATCTTATTTGGATATTTATTCAAGGTAAATGGTACAGTAATGGAGTGGTCGGAATCTTTACTTTATGCTGGCTATTCTCATTTGGATTTAACGGCGATCTATCAATCCGGGATCTATTTATCATGCCTTGGAGCGATAATAGATTTAGCCATCGACATTTCCTCTGCTATCGAAGAGTTGGTAGCTACAAAGCCGGACATTAAGAGGTCAGAAATATTTCGGTCAGGTATGAATATCGGAAAATCTATAATTGGAACGCAAACCACCACTCTGTTATTAGCATACATGGGTAGTTTTATTGCTGTAATCATGGTTTACATAGTACAGGGAACGCCATTATTAAGTATCTTGAATACGCAATTTATTTCATCCGAAATTTTACAAACATTTGTTGGTTGCATCGGGTTGGTTCTAGTATCACCCTTAACAGTTATAACTTGCTGTTATATTTATAAAAACTGACTTGCACTTACCAGGTCTGTAGCATTAACAATTCCAAAAATAAAAAAACGAGCACCCAAAAAAGAGTAGCTCGTTTTTTTGTTTCATGATTTCCCTTCAGTCTATTTCGTAGTGTTGCACCCATCAGTTCATTGCCCCCAACCTCTTAGTTAGTTTTTCATACTAGATTAAACATAAAAGCTATCATCTAACGTTCTATACTGTATTGCTTGGACCATATGCTCTTCATTTATTTCATCCGAGTCATTGACATCAGCAATGGTTCTGGCCATTTTCAAAACTTTGTGATAATTTCTCATACTACTCGGAGTTGATTTCATCCAAAGATTAAGCATATTATTAACAGTCGGATTTAAGTTACAAAACTCTTTAAGTTCACGATTATTCATATGAGCATTAAAATAATTTGACTTATCTTTAAATCTTAATTTTTGTCTTTCTAAGGCGATATTAATTTTTTCTAACATTTGGGCCGTGGACATATGTTCATCACTATTGCAGCTAAGAGTTTCAAAATTTATAGGTTCGGTTTCGATATGAATATCTATTCTATCAAGCATAGGACCGGATAATTTACTCAAGTATTTTTTCACAGCATTTAAGCTACATTTACATCTATCCCGATCGGGATAGTACCCACATGGGCATGGATTAGTCGATGCTATTAGCAAGAAATCGGCCGGATAAGTAACGCTACTTTTGGTACGAGAGATAGTAATTTCTTTAGCTTCCATAGGTTGGCGCAAAATTTCCAAAGTTTTTTTATTAAATTCTAAGAGTTCATCTAGAAATAAGATACCTAAATGAGCTAAACTGATATCACCGGGTTTAGGGTCTTGCCCGCCACCGCACAAAGCTTGCGCTGTTATTGTATGATGCGGATCTCTAAAAGGTCGGGTAGTAATTATTTCATTATCGTATAGGAGACCAGCAATGGAGTATAATTGTGTTAATGTTACAATTTCGTGAAAATTTAACGGAGGAAATAAATCTGGAAAACTTTTAGACATCAAGGTTTTGCCAGATCCGGGTGGTCCTATTAATAATATATTATGGTGACCGGCTGCAGCTACGATCAAGGCTTCTTTGGCCAATTCCTGACCATATATCTCATTAAAATCCAGGTTTGAATTAGCTTTTTGGATTACAGTGTTATTTGGTTCACTCTTAATTAAATTTTTTTGACCCTTTAGAAATCCTACAACATGTTCAAGATTTTGAGCGTACAATATCTTATCGGTAGATAAAAAATCTAATTGTTTTTTCGCAGTTAATGGGACAATATAATGATATGCGTCCAAATCCGGTGAATTACGAAGAGCACACATAATAGGAAATAGTTGATTGGTAGTTCGTAAAGTACCATCTAAGGCCAACTCTCCAAAGTATATATATTTTTGACTTTCAGCTATGTTTATAAGACGACTGACCGACATAATCGCTATAGTCATAGCCAAGTCATATAGGCCACCTTCTTTTTTTAAAGATGCTGGTGCTAGGTTCATGGTTATTTTACTGGCCGGAAATGAATAGCCTATGTTTCTGACAGCAGCACGCATTCTATCCTTGGATTCTTTGATAGAATTATCGGGTAATCCAACAATATCAAATTTTGCATCACCTCTATTAATATCTACTTCGACATCGATACGAACAGGTTCAAGCCCTTTAAGGGTATAAGTTATAAGCTTGCAGAACATATTTTAGTGATTCCTCTCGATATATTTAATTTTTACATTAAAGTATCGACGAAAAAAATAATATCTATTCAATCCACATCACTTTGGATAGATTAGCAACTAAAGGGTCGTCCAAAAATTATATCGATTCATTCCGAATAACTTGGGATAGATTAGCAACTAAAGGGTCGCCCAAAAATAATATCTATCCAATCCGCATCACTTTGGATAGATTAATAACTGAAGTGTTGCGGAAAAAAAAATATATATTCACTTCGAATGATTCTAGACATATCAAAATTTTTATGCTTAAATATATAATAAATTTAAATGATAGGATGCGATATAATATGGAAAAAAAGATTGTAATGGCGCTAAATTCAGCAGACAAAAAAATATTTTTTGAGCCACAATTCGATGACATGCCGTCCGGATTGAAGGAAGAATTAAAGGCTGGTATAATAAAATTAACGGATCAGGTAAAAGGAATCATTGTGGTTTCTTTTAACGAAAATGGCAATTTAATAATTGAGCATCAAGATGCATTTCCGGATGAAATTAACGTAGACTATGTAATAAATGAATTTTTAAATAGTAAAACACAGTTACTGAAATCTTTGAAAATTTGGTACCTGATATATAAAACAAAAGAAGGCAAATTAGCCCGAGAAGCGTTACTAAAACCTAATAGGCCGGTTCGCTGACAGAGGCTGTCGCATTAACTGTCATTGTATGCACACTTTCTACGCCATTACACCCTATAGCCTCCCTCTCCGAGTGAGGTGTCACGAAGTGACAGAAGGAGAAAGCGTGCATACAAGTTTTAATTGCTAATGTGAGCTATCATTTTGTACTTCGATTGTATTAACTATTGAAATCTTCTATTTTGATTAATGTTATGTCGTCTATAAATTTGTTCCAGGCCGATGGGTTGTTAACATAATAAGCTGGACAGATTTTACCCGTTACATCGAAATGTCGAATAACATCCTGTTCCGGATTTAAACCATATTTTCGGCAAAGTTGCATTGTTAATCGAACCAAGGCATCATAGGATAAGTCGTTAAATTTACCTAGTACATCGGTATGACAGACTTCTATTCCAATATGCGAATAGTTAACATCTCGGTTACCCGCATGATAGGCTACTTCTTCTTCGGGAACGCATAATATTATCTCGCCGTCTAATCCGATAATGTAATGACTGCTTGCATATCTAGAGGTTAATTTATTAAAATATTCTCGATTATCTTCAGCAGTGGATCCGGGATTATTTACATAGTGTATCACTATCCCTTTTATCGTCTCCATAAAAAACCCTGGTCGACTCATTGGGTTTGGATCTAATAAATATAATATTTTATTTATCCCATCTTCTATTATCTCCAATTTTTTGAAACTCTTTGATTGCATATAAATATTTGGCGTTGAAAGGTGCTCATAATTGATAAACTCCATTTGTAATTCTCCTTTATTCAAACTATTTTTTAATCATCTTTCTAAAGTTTAACCTTCCTTATTCTTTTAACAATCTTTCCAAAGTTTAGCCTTCCTTATTCTTTTAACAATCTTTCCAAAGTTTAGCCTTCCTTATTTTTTGAACAATCTCTTCAAAGTTTAGTCTTCTTTATTTTTTTCATAATCTCTTTAAAGTTTAACCTTCCTTATTCAAATTATCTTCTAATAATTTTGCTAGAGTTAAATTTAATCCTAACATGCTGGATATAGCAGTATATTCATTTAAGGCTTCTTTATTTATACATTCGGATTTAGATAGTATAGCTTTAATTAAAATATTTTTTGGTGTATGAGTTGAATCGATAAATTCTATTATGGATACTTTATAGGAAAATACTTCTAAAAGATTACCTCTTAATCCATCAGTAATTAAACTAGCAATTTTTTCTTTTAAAATCCCATGTTTAAATATTGGATCTAAAGTTTCATTATTTATTTGAGTATATGCTTCATGATGACAACATGGTACAGCCAAAATAGCTTTGGATTTCCATAATATTCCTTTGTATATAGCCAAATCCGTTGCTGTATTGCATGCATGCAAAGATATAACCAAATCTATTTGGCCTTCTAAAATAAAGTTTCCTATATCTCCGATTTGAAATTTTAAATCCGTATAGCCTAGCTTAGCAGATAATTGGTTACATAATGTTATTACATCTTCTTTAAGATCTAGGCCGATAATCTCAACGTCCTTTTGCTTAATATTTTTTAAAAAGTGGTATAATGCAAAAGTTAGATAACTTTTGCCACATCCAAAGTCTATTATCCTATAAAAAGTTAAATTCAGTTCATCGATAACATTATCTATTATCTCTATATACTTATTAATTTGCTTAAATTTGTCATACTTAGATGGTTTTATTTCGCCATTTTGGTCCATTATTCCTAATATTATAAAAAATTCTTTTGATGTAGCATCGTTTAATATATATTTTTTTTCTTTATTATGTGTTATATTAGTGGCCATTTTCTTGGTTGCTGCAACCTTTTTAATGGTTGTATCACCTTTTTTGTTGATTAAAATGCTGAAATCCGATTCATCGGTGTATAGCTGTAGTTGCTTAAAGTGTTTGTAATTTTGTGAAACCAGATCTATTAATTCTGATTTGGTTACATTTTGGTGAAATGCTTTATTATCCTGAAAAGTCTCTACTTGAAATAATGGATTATCCTTAATAACAACAGGACGAATAGTAATTTTTTTAGGCCCCTCTTTTTTGCGTGGATTACTAAAAATTCCTGATATTAATATTTTACTCTTAAATAGCTCTATTAATTTTTCCATGACTTTACCTCTTTTGTCTGACTTTTTTTTCCAACATCTATAATATATATATCTAAGTTTTTATGCAAGTCCTAATTGATAAATTTTTAAAATTTACTAGCTTGATTACAATTTTTTGGGTATTATGGGAGCTGTCGCTGAAAGCTATCGTTAGATGACGTAAGTAGATTATGAACCTTCAATTTTTAAATTGAACTGAGCCTCCATTCGGGATGGTTAATGCGACAGCCCCGCTTAGTTCCCCTACATTTAATCAATAGGTCGAGGATCTAATAATAATGACATTTTCGGTTATACTATAAATAAAAATTTTAATTTGCCGAGGTGTTAAATATGAATCAATCCAACGATCATAAATTAATAACAATGTTTAACCAAAAAAAGATAGCATTAATTGCTCATGATCACCGAAAGCAAGATTTGGCCGAGTGGGTTAGCATAAACAAAAATATTCTCGAAAATCATTTACTATGCGGAACCGGCACAACATCTAGAATCTTATCCGATCTAACTGGATTAAAAATCAAAGCATTTCATAGCGGGCCATTGGGTGGCGATCAGCAAATTGGATCTCGGATCGTTGAAGGTGATATCGATTTCATGATTTTCTTTTGGGATCCTTTATCCGCCCAACCTCATGATCCAGATGTGCGGGCCTTGCTAAGAATAGCAGCGTTGTACAACATCCCCATTGCTACCAACAATTCTACGGCTGATTTTTTAATTTCATCACCATTTATGTCCAGTGAATATACTAGGCATGTTATCGATTATAATAGCCGATTGCACCCTAATTAGTATTTTTAAGCTACTCTTTTTTCAGAGTAGCTTTTTTCGGGGACTGTCGCAAATGAATAAAAGGAGCTAAAAAAAAAGGAGGCGGTCACCTCCTTTTATTAATTTAAATGATAGACCAATAAACTTTACCACGAATGCCACAAGTATCGTCATCGTATTTATTTACAATATGGACGAATACTTTTTCGTTTTTAACGAAATCTTTTAATGGAACTGTTATATCTCCACCTTTTGGATCATCAAATTTTGCTAGCATCTTCTTAAATCCATCTCTTGGCTGAACATTTGGCCAGAAATTTTTGTCATGTTCTACATAAATTTCGGTATCGCCAGTAACATTTTCTAAAATGATGTTTACATCTTTTTCGCCAGAATAATCCGGGATTAATAATCTTGTAGTGTACTTAGCAGAACCATGGTCGCCCATGAAAACTTCTTTTAAATTGTCCGTACCAAATTTAAATGGTATGCTAGTATTCATATCGTTGTAATTAACCTTGTCTTCTATCTCTACAGTCTCGGTTAACGGCCATACTCTAAAGTTTTCTAGATCCATTTTGTCAGTTTCTACATCTAATTGATTATACTGAACTGTGATGAAATCGTCTTCAAATTCGGCACTCATTTCTCCGCTAGCTACTAAAACTTTTACTGGATTTTCTTTGCTAGTTTGTCTTACTATGATCTGTAATAATCCGGAATTTAAATGATGCGTATTACTAGTAACCGGCGTATGGTCTACCTGATTACCATTACTTGCGCCTAATAACACTCCGTTTTCTACAGAATGAGTTATGACCAATTTGCTATTTGGTACAAATAATTCATCTTCATCTGTTGCAAATACTCTTAAAATTGCAACACCTTCTGAATTTGGCATGTTGTCCACTTCTATGTGAAGTTCTGCTTCAGGTTTTGTGGTTTTAACGGTGTCACGCTTAACTTCTTCGCCGTCTTTGTATCCGATAGCTGTGAGTTCGCCCGGTTCGTAAACAACCGACCATTCGTTTTGATCATATTTATTTACTTCTTGCTTACCGAGAGATTTTCCGTTTAAAATTAATTCTACTTCATCTAAGTTAGAATAGGTCATAACTCGGATAGTTTCGCCTTCATGGCCGAATAAATTCCAATGTGGGAAGACATGAAGTATAGGTTCATCTTTCCAGAATGATTGCAGTAAATAGAAATTATCTTTTTCAAAACAGCAACTATCTAGACCGCCACCCATGTTTGTAACACGAGGATAAGTTGATTCGCCACGATATTCTATTCCTGGCCAATAGAATAAACCGGCTATGAAATCTCTAGTATCGACTTCTTTCCAAAAACGTCTAAAAGTGTGGCCGAAGGTTGGATAATGTTCATCGTAAGCGGTAGTGTTTAAATAGGCCTCGTCTGGGAAATACACGCCCCTAGGATTGCTGGCCGCACTGGCTTCGGTTACCATTATACATTTTTCCGGATGTACTTCATGAGAAGTGTCATAGAAATTTATAGCATAATTTATGCTGAGTGTATCGGAAGCTTCTGAAGCGTAAGAGCCATAAAATCCACCATTAAGGGCTAAAGTAACAGGTCGAGTGTCGTCAAAGGATTTGATGTGCATTTTTATTTCTTCTAAAATATGCTTTCCTATTATTGTACTTTGTATAGGTTCTTCGTTTCCGGCCGACCACATGATTACAGAAGGATGATTTCTGTCTCGCTTAACCATGGATTCGATTTGGAAAAATGCTTCTCTACTAGTTTCGAACCAACGGTTCTCGTCCATAACAATTAGCCCATATTTGTCGCATAGATCTAAAATATTTATAGAAGGATTATTGTGTGCACATCGGTAAGCGTTAGCACCCATTTCTTTTAGTTTTTGTATTCTATACATTTCTACTGTTTCAGGTACGGCTACGCCGAGACTACCATGATCCTGATGAATACAAACACCTTTTACTTTGATTGGTTCGTCATTTATATATAGTCCGTTATCCGAACTGAATTTTATAGTTCTAAATCCGGTCGTAGTGGATAGATCATCTAGTATTTCGTTGTCCTCGACTACAGTGATTATTAAATTGTACAAAAATGGATTGTCTATGCTCCATCTTATTGCATTGGACAGATTAAATACTTCATTATAAGGTAATTTTTCGCCAGGTCGAATTTTCATTTCTCTAACGTCTAATTCGATTGTGTTATTCGTTTCTTTTAAAGCATATTTTAATGTTACACTTCTTGTTCTAGGTGAATAGTTTTCCAATACTCCGCTAACATGAATCTCGAAATCGTTGTCTTTTACATGAACGTTGTGAATGAAATTTTCCCACCAATTAAGTCTAACTAGATCAGTTTTTAAAAGCCATACATTTCTATAAATTCCGGCACCTTCATACCACCAACCTTCAAAATCCGAGTTGTCTATATAAACCGCTAGGGTGTTGATTTCTCCGATTCTGGCTACGGCCGTAAAATCCACCTCAAAACTGTTGTACATACTTGTGTTTGTACCCATTAGGTGGCCGTTTATCCAAATTTTACTATTTTTTCCTACTCCTTCAAATATTAGTGAAAGTCTGCGGTTATCATCTGTTTCCCCTAATTTAAAATATCTTCGATACCATGCATTATTTCTTTTTAATGAACCATGAGGTCCGTTATTTTTCTCTGAGTACTCACCATGTATAACATAGTCATGTGGCAAAGTTACATCTTGCCAGTCCGCATCATAATAAGAGGTGCCCTCTGGTCCTCGACCTCGAACTGTTTTACTCATCATGTATGTGTCGTGTTTCGAATAAATAGGATCCTTCGGTATGTCTCCTTCAAAAAATTTGTAGCCTGTATTCATCAAAATTTTTTCGCGCATTGCAAATCTCCTTTAATAAATAAAATTTGTCTAACCGGGAAATTATAACATTGTTGCATGCAGTTTCATAGGCAATATCAAAATAAGTTGAAAAAATAGAAATCTCTATCCTGTTCTTATAATATGGTATAATTCCGATCGATGGAAAAAATAGAAAATTTTTATCCTTTCCTATTATAATGTAGTATAATTCCGATCGATAAATAAAAAAAGAGAATATATTATACATTTGGTATACTATATTATTCAGTTGCGATTTAATCGGATAAGGGCTTGACAAAAACAGGCAAAAAATATATAATTTGCTCTGTAAAGAAGTTTAGGTTGACATAATTGGAGCGAATTATGCACAAAGTAATAGAGATTTCATATTTATTTGACTTTTATCAAAATCTTTTTACGCAAAGGCAGAAGGATTTAATTAGTGGATATTATTTTGAAGATTTATCTCTTAGCGAACTGGCCAATATATATTCGGTTAGTAGACAAAGTGTTCATGAAACTATAAAAAAATCAGAAACTAAACTTTTTGAATTAGAAGAAAAACTTGGCTTAGTGAAACGGTTTCAAAATATGAAAATGATTGTAGAGAAAATTGATCGAAATATATCTAATGCTATGTCTTTAAAAGAGAAAGATTTAATAGACTTAAAAAAGTTAATAGTAGATTTAAAAAATGAAATTTAGGACGGTGAAAAGATGGCTTTTGATCAATTATCAACCAAACTACAAGATGTATTTAAGAACTTAAAAAGTAAGGGTAAACTGACCGAAAAGGACGTAAAAGCAGCTTTAAGAGAGGTAAAGTTAGCTCTTTTAGAAGCAGACGTAAATTTTAAGGTAGTAAAAAACTTTATAAAGTCGATAGAAGGAAGAGCGATCGGCGAAGAGGTAATGTCAAGTTTAACACCAGGTCAACAGGTGATAAAAATAGTTAATGATGAACTAGTAAGCCTGATGGGTAGTACTCAAAGTAAAATACTTTTTGCTTCTAAAGGAATCACACCAATATTAATGGTAGGATTGCAGGGAGCTGGAAAAACTACGACATCAGGAAAGTTGGCTAATTTAATAAAATCTCAAGGTAAGCGTCCATTATTAGTAGGTTGTGATGTTTACAGACCAGCGGCGATAGACCAGTTAAAAAAAGTAGCATCGCAAATTAATGTACCAGTATTTGAAATGGGTACCGATGTATCGCCCGTGGAAATAGCGAAAGAAGCAATGAAATATGCAGAGCAAAACAATTTCGACGTTGTTATGATCGACACGGCCGGTCGTCTGCATATAGATGAAGTTTTGATGGGCGAACTAAAAAATATAAAAGATGAAGTTAAACCAAAAGAAATATTATTAGTCGTTGACGCAATGACCGGTCAAGACGCTGTAAATGTGGCCGAATCTTTTAATGAAGCATTAGGAATCGACGGTGTTATCATGACCAAATTGGATGGTGACAACCGTGGTGGAGCTGCCTTGTCAGTTAAGGCCGTAACTAACAAACCTATAAAATATGTAGGTATGGGCGAAAAATTATCTGAATTAGAACCTTTCTATCCAGATCGAATGGCTTCTCGTATCCTAGGTATGGGCGATATGCTTACCCTAATCGAAAAGGCTCAACAAACTTTTGATGAAGAAAAAAGTCGTGAGTTAGAAGCCAAAATTAGAAAGGCCGAGTTTGATTTCAATGACTTTTTAGAACAAATGAAGCAAGTTAAAAATATGGGGCCAATAGGCGATTTACTGAATATGATACCGGGAATGAATAAAGCAAAGCTCGGTGATGTTAGTGTGGATGAAAAACAAATTGCTAGAATCGAAGCTATTGTTTTATCCATGACAAAGGAAGAACGCCAAAACCCTAATATATTGAACTTGTCTAGAAAAAAACGCATAGCTAGAGGTTCCGGATGTGACATTGCAGAAGTAAATCGATTGGTAAAACAATTTGACCAAATGAGAACTATGATGAAACAATTTTCTGGAATGACTAAAGGTAAGAAAGGCAAGTTTAAAATGCCTTTCATGTAAAAACTCTCCCCTTATGCTCTTAACCTCTTTGTCAGCTAAAGCTGATACCTCTCCTAGAAGGATAGGCTGATTAAAGAGTCATGGCGGAGAGGTTGAGAGTCTAAAAATATAAAAATTTAATATAGAGGTGTAAAATATGGCAGTAAAAATACGTTTAAGAAGAATGGGCGCAAAGAAAGCTCCTTTTTATAGAGTGGTTGTAGCAGATTCTCGTTATCCAAGAGATGGCAGATTTATTGAAGAAGTGGGTTATTTTAATCCATGTAGTGAACCAAATGAATTAAAATTAAATAAAGAATCAATAGAAAAATGGATTAAAACCGGAGCAAAACCAACTGATACTGTAAAAATGCTTATGAAGAAATCTGGCATAGAAGTTAAATAATAATGCTTATGAAGAAATCTAGCATAGAAGTTAAATAATATAGGGGGCATTAGATAGCCCCTTTTTTTTTGTCTATTTCAAAGAATTATTTTATTTAAAAAAGGAGAATAGTGGGTCATGGAAACTTTAACAATAGGTAAAATAGTCAATACACATGGAATAAAGGGTGAATTAAAAGTTGTTCCATCAACAGATGATAGTAGTAGATTTAATGAATTGGATAATGTATATGTAGAAAAAAGAGGAGAATTGCATAAATACGATATAGAAACAGTAAGATTTCATAAAAACTTTGTACTGATAAAATTTAAAGATATAAATAGTATAGAAGAAGGGGAAATATTTAAAAATTGTTTATTAAAGATAGATAAACAAGATGCTTTACCATTAGGTGAAGATGAATACTACATTGGCGATTTATATGGATTAATAGTAAAAACAGAAGAAGGACGACAATTGGGTGTATTGGATGATGTTCTATTTAGCGATGCTAACGATGTGTATGTGATAAAAAGGGTGGCTGCAAGGCCGTTGCTGATCCCAGCGATAAAAGACTGCATATTAAATGTAGACATAGAACAAGGGTTAATGATAGTTAAATTATTAGAAGGATTAGAAGATATAGAAATAAGTGGAAAGAGAAGTTAGAGAGCTGTCACAAAATTGTGGGGAGGTGGTGCCTCTCTCCGGGAGGGAGAAAGAGTAACTTCTAGTTGCAGTTACTCATGTGAGTTGAGGCGAATCAATTACAAAAGTTTTAGAAAAGAGAAAAAAATTAATTAACATTAGGAGTTAAAATGAAAATCATAATAATGACGTTATTTCCAAAAATGATAAACGAAGCGATTAGCCATAGCATAATAGGTCGAGCGGTAGAAAATAAATTGGTTGAAATAGAAGCTGTAGATTTCAGGCCTTTTTCAGGTAACAAGCATAATCAGGTAGATGATTATCCATATGGTGGCGGAGCCGGAATGCTGATTAAAGCACAACCGGTTGTGGATTGCTATAGAGATATATGTAGAAATTTAGCCACCGACAAACCGAGAGTACTATATACGACACCTTCGGGTAAAATATGGAATCAAAGTATGGCGGTAGAATTTTCTAAAGAAGAAGAGATAATTATTTTATGTGGACATTATGAGGGAATAGATAAGCGAGCTATAGATGAGATAGTAACTGATGAAATTTCTATTGGTGATTTTATATTAACTGGTGGAGAGCTTGCATCTATGATAATAACGGACAGCATAGTAAGGCTTCGGCCGAATGTACTTGGAAAAGAAGAGTCGTTTGAAAACGAAAGTTTTAGCGATGGTCTTTTAGAGCATGATCATTATACACGGCCAAAAAATTTTGAAGGAAAAGAAGTACCAGAAATTTTGCTATCGGGCAACCATAAAAAGATAGAAGAATATAGACGGGCCAACGCTATTATCAATACATTAAAGAAGCGTCCGGACCTACTAAAAACAGCTGATTTGACAGAAACGGATAAAAAAATTCTAAAAAATACAACTTTTTTTCAAAAAAGTGTTGACTTCTAAATTAAATTGGTATATAATTCATTTTGTCAGCAAGATGTTGCACAGGAAACAATATCTTGAGTGACGATGCGGGTGTAGTTCAATGGTAGAACACCAGCCTTCCAAGCTGGTTACGTGAGTTCGATTCTCATCACCCGCTTGTGTATCTATAGCTCAGCTGGATAGAGCAACGCCCTTCTAAGGCGTGGGTCCGGGGTTCGAATCCCTGTAGGTACGGTTAGTCGAGATCAATTTTCTTTTTACAGTTATTTCATCGGTTGATCGAGATTATGCGGTTCTGCTATTTATAGCTTGACCGTGGTGGAAATAGCTCAGTCGGTTAGAGCGCCAGATTGTGGTCCTGGAGGTCGTGGGTTCGATCCCCATTTTCCACCTTTATTAAATTATAGGGTTATCGCCAAGCGGTAAGGCACAGGATTTTGATTCCTGCATTCGAAGGTTCGAATCCTTCTAGCCCTGAATTTTAATATTTTCAGTTTTAGTTTTTTCATTATTTTTTTTTTGCAATAAGATGCGAGTCACTAGCTCAGTAGGTAGAGCACTTGACTTTTAATCAAGTGGTCCCGGGTTCGAGCCCCGGGTGGCTCATATATGCGGATGTGGCGGAATTGGCAGACGCACTAGACTTAGGATCTAGCGCCGCAGGGTGTAAGGGTTCGACTCCCTTCATCCGCATGAAATTGTGTATCTTGATATAGTTATTTTATAAGTCCTCCAAGGAAACTAGGAGGATTTTTTTTGTAAATAAAAATAGGCTCACATTTTATTTTTTCGAATCTCTCAAGGAAATTTGGGAGATTTTTTTTGTAAATAAAAAATAGGTTCACTAAAATATTTATACTTGCATATAATGAATAAAATAAATTTTTTAGGAGTGAACGTATATGTATAATAGTGTGATAGTAATAAACAGTGAGACATTAGGAAGAGGAGACGACGGAGTAGGAAGCAGTTTATTAGGTGTATTTTTAAGAAAAATATTAGCCTCTCCAGTCCGTCCAGATGCAATTATTTTTTATAATTCAGGGGTGAAACTATTAACTAACGGATCATTATTTTTAGATATATTGAATGCATTAGAGCAATATGGAGTAGAATTGATAGCTTGTGGAACATGTGTGTATAAAGTATGTGGCCAGCATTCATTGTTAGTAGGTAGAATAAGTAATATGGATGAAATCGGACAAATTTTATTATATGCTAGAAAAACATTAACTTTATAGTAAATAAATTGTAGTAAGCTATTGGTGAAGTACACATACTAATACTTACTACTTTTTTTATTGACAAAAATGTTAATATTATTTTATAAAATGAAGATAGGAGATAATAAGGTGAATGCAATATTAAAGCAATTTCGAGCAATTTTAAAAGAGAATCAGATAAAAATAAATGAGCCAATAAAAAATTATACTACGTTTAAGATAGGTGGCCCGGCCAAAGTGCTGGTAGTAGCAGAAAAAATTGATGAAATTTCCAAAATAATTAATGTTTGTAAAAAAGAAAATGTCAAATACTATATATTGGGTAGAGGTAGTAATTTATTAGCTAAAGATGAAGGCTATGATGGGGTCCTAATATTAATCAACATAAGTAAAATCGAAATAGCTAATAATATAATAACAGTGGAGGCGGGGGCCAAATTAAGTAGAATAGCACAAATAGCGAGCGAAAATAATTTAAGTGGGTTTGAATTTGCACATGGCATACCCGGATCCATCGGTGGTGCTGTAGTCATGAACGCCGGCGCTTATGGCGATGAAATAAAAGATGTTTTACTCAGTATAGAAGCGATAAATGCCCAAGGAAAACAAGTTACTTTGCAAAGTAGTGAATTAAATTTAGGTTATAGAACCAGTATAATACCTAAAGAAGGATTGATTGTGTTAAGCGCTACAATAAAGTTAAATCCAGGAAATAGAGAAGATATAGAGAAAAAAACAAGAGAATTAAATCAGCAAAGACGTGATAAACAGCCGTTAAACTATCCAAGTGCAGGCAGTACCTTTAAAAGGCCAGAAGGTTATTTTGCCGGAAAGCTCATTTCAGATGCAGGATTGGCCGGATTAAGAATAGGAGATGCGCAAGTATCCGAAAAGCATTGCGGCTTCATCGTTAATGTAGGCTCGGCCACTTATCAAGATGTGAACAGCTTAATCGAAAAAGTGAAATATGAAGTTTTTCGTCAATTTGGTGTTATGTTAGAATCCGAAGTTAAGGTGATAGAATAAAGTTGAAAAATGGCCAAAGTCGCCACATTAGAATAAACTTAAAGAAAAATAGGGGGCAGTCAAACCATGGAATTTATAATAGTAACAGGAATGTCCGGCGCAGGGAAAAGTACTGCTATAAAATGTTTTGAAGATATGGGCTATTATTGTATGGATAATTTACCACTAGGATTGTTAAATAATTTTATAGAATTAGCAAAAGAATGCCAAAATAAGTTTCCTAAAATAGTATTAGGTATAGATATAAGAGGCAATGCTTTATTTGATCAATCTTTTTTGGATGTAAAAATATTAGGAAATTATAGGTATACTATTTTATTTTTTGACTGTTCTGATGCAGAATTAATCAAGAGATTTAAAGAAACAAGAAGAAATCATCCATTAGCCAAAGAGATGAGAATAGATGAAGCACTGCGGAAAGAACGTGAATTTTTGACGAAAATAAAACAACATTCAAATTATATTATAGATACTACGCATATTTTACCCAAAGATGTAAAAGAATTATTAGTAAACATATTTGAGCAAAATACAGAATTTATGGGTTTAGTTATTACCATAATTGTTTTCGGCTTTAAATATGGTATCCCTCTAGATGCAGATTTAATTTTTGATGTACGATTTTTAAAAAATCCTTACTATGACAAGCACCTAAGACCACATACTGGTAATAGTATAGAAGTACGGGATTTCGTTTTTAGTGATCCTAATACGGATATCTTTATTGATAAGTTAACTGACTTAACGGATTTTTTAGCCCCACTTTATACAAAAGAAGG
This sequence comes from Candidatus Epulonipiscioides saccharophilum, assembly GCA_002007295.1. Lineage (GTDB taxonomy): Bacteria > Bacillota > Clostridia > Lachnospirales > Cellulosilyticaceae > Epulonipiscioides > Epulonipiscioides saccharophilum. The sequence goes on from LNZM01000141.1 coordinate 36,447, forward strand.
GAAAAATCAATTGGTTATAGGAATTGGTTGCACCGGAGGCAAGCATCGATCTGTAGTTATTGCTAAGGAATTAAGTGAATACTTGAAGCAAAAAAAATATGTTGTTAACTTAGAGTTTAGAGACATCGAAAAAGACACAAAAAGGGGGAAATAGTTATGAAAGTCGTAGTTATCGGGGGAGGTACGGGCCTTTCCACCATGTTGAAAGGTTTAAAAGAATTTACTAGTCATATCACAGCCATAGTGACCGTATCAGATAACGGAGGAAATTCCGGACTGCTTAGATCCGAATTGAATATCATCCCACCTGGAGATATTAGAAATTGCTTGGTGTCGTTAGCTAATACAGAGCCGATAATGAAAGATCTGCTACAATATCGATTTAAGGATGGTAGCCTTAAGGGCCAAAATTTCGGCAATCTGCTATTAGCAGCGTTAACGGATTTAAATGACGGGAATTTTAACAATGCAATTCAAATAACCAGTAAAGTTTTAGCCATCACAGGAAAGGTTTTACCAGTAACTCTAGATAAAGTAAATTTACATGCTACCTTTTCGGATAATCATGAAGTGATAGGCGAAACAGAAATTGTTGAGTATGGAAAGCAAACACAATCTTTAATAAAAAAGATAGTATTAAAACCAGAAGATGTAAAGCCGACACCCGATGTGCTGAATGCAATAGAAAATGCGGACTTAATCATACTAGGGCCCGGCAGTTTATATACAAGTATTATATCGAACCTGTTGGTAAAAAATCTATCCAATGCTGTAGCTACTAGCCTGGCCAAAAAGGTATATATAGCAAACTTAATGAGCCAGCCGGGTGAAACCACAGGATTGACCATAGAAAGCCATGTGAAAGAACTAGAAAAATATATAGGAGCACAAGTAATCGATGCTGTAATAATCAGTTCGACTAAAATAAAAAAGAAATATATTAAGAAGTATGCAGAAGAGGGGGCACATTTATTAAGGTATAACAAACGAGATAAATTATGGAAACGAGTAACGATGATCGAAGCAGATATCACAAGAGTAAATGAGACTGAAGGTTATATAAGACATAATTCTGTAGAGCTGGCTCAATGTATTTTTCAATACGGAGGGTAGAAGAAATGTCATTTTGTCTAAACATTAAAAAAGAGCTTATAAATATTAAAAAGGATGTGAGAGAAGAATTACAAGGTTTTATATTTATTTCTGAAAAAACCGAAGGAAAGAATAGCCTTGTAATTTTTGAAACTGACAAATATTACAAAAAATATTCAGATACATTAAAAAATTGGAAATTTTGCACGAGTGGAATATTAAATATAAATAACACCAAAAAAAATATATTTACATTAACAATTGATAATGCTAAAATGAGCATTAGCAACTTAAATGATTTTGCACACAAGAGAGCATTTATAAGAGGTCTATTTTTAGGCGGAGGAATTTTAAGTGATCCTGAGAAAGCATATCATTTGGAATTTATTGTATATACAAAAGAAAAGGCTGAGTTTATTAAGGAAATATTACTTAGTATAGACATAACAACAAAAGTGGTAAAGAGACGAAAAAAATATATAGTATATTTAAAAGAGAGTTCGCAAATAGTAGATTTATTAAATATAATGGGTGCGCACATAGCACTCTTAGAAGTAGAAAACATTAGGGTACTAAAAGAAGTCAGAAACAACGTAAACAGGACGGTAAATTGTGAATTGGCCAATATATCCAAGACAGTCAGCAGTGCTATATTACAAATAGAGGATATTAAATATTTGAGCAAAACAATAGGTCTAAATAAATTACCGAACAATTTAGAGCAACTAGCTAAATTAAGGTTAAAATATGCCCAAGCGACTTTACTAGAGCTAGGTTCTAAACTCGAACCGCCAGTTTCTAAATCGTGTATATCACACAGATTTAAAAAAATTAGGCAAATAGTAGAAGAAACAAGGAGGAATAATAGATGATTAGTAAAGCGGTGACATTAAAATTTAAAAATGGATTAGAAGCAAGACCGACAGCGCTATTAGTACAGTTAGCAAGTAAATTTGACAGTCAGATATTTATAAAACTCATGGATAAAAAGATTAATGCAAAGAGCATAATGGGAATGATGAGCTTAGGTAGCATAAAAGGAGAGCAGTTAGAACTAATAGTGGATGGAGAAGACGAAGAAGACGCAAGTGCAGCGTTGTGCGAATTTTTATCCAAAGAAGAAGTATCTTTGGTTAATAACTAAAGGGCCAATATGCCTTTTAGTCTTTTAGTCTTTTTATGTTTGCATAAAATTTACCTAAATAGGCTATACTTAAGAAAAGTCAAAGAAAAGGTAGAAACTAAATGCAAACATCAGATTTTAAATTTGAATTACCAGAAGAATTAATAGCACAAATACCCTTAGAAGATAGAAGTGAATCGAGGTTAATGGTATTAAATAGAGAGCAACAAACAATAGAACATAAGCATTTTTATGATATAGCAACATACTTAGAGGCAGGCGATTGTCTAGTTCTAAATGACACAAAAGTTATCCCTGCAAGATTATTCGGCAGAAAGCAAACTGGCGGAAAAATAGAGATATTAATACTAAGAAGGCGAGAAAAAGATATATTTGAAACATTAGTAAAGCCAGGAAAGAATGCCAAAATAGGTGACAAATTAGTATTTGGAGAAGGTCTATTAAATGCAGAAGTAATTGATAAGACTGAAGAAGGAAATAGGATAATAAAATTTGAATATGAGGGAATATGGGAAGAGATATTAGAAAAATTAGGAGAAATGCCGTTACCGCCATATATCACGCAGAAGCTAGCAAACAAGAATAGATATCAAACAGTATACGCTAAGAACGAAGGCAGTGCGGCAGCACCGACGGCCGGATTACACTTTACTAAAGAGTTACTAGAAAGACTTAAAGCCAAAGGAGTAAGGATAGCATACGTAACTCTACATGTTGGTTTAGGGACATTTAGGCCAGTAAAAGTAGAAAATATAAAAGAACACAAAATGCATTCCGAATATTATTATTTAGACGAAACTAATGCTAAAATAATTAATCAGGCCAAACAAAATGGAAAATCAATAGTTGCTGTAGGTACAACCAGTACAAGGGTTTTAGAAAGTATAGCATCCGAAAAAGGAAGAATAGAAGCTTGTAGTGGAGATACAGAAATTTTTATAAAACCCGGATATAATTTTAAAGTAGTTGACAAACTAATAACCAATTTTCATTTGCCAGAATCGACCTTAATAATGTTAGTAAGTGCTTTGTACGACCGAGAAAAAGTATTAGAAGCCTATAAAGTAGCCGTAAATGAACACTACAGATTTTTCAGCTTCGGCGATGCTATGCTTATAATTTAGGTGACCCTTGACATATATATGAGAATAACCTTATAATTCTGAAAAACATTCTTAAATAAGAAAGGATTTTTGATTTATGAAATTAGCTGAAGCATTGATAAATCGGGCCAGTTTGCAGAGTAAAGCACATGAATTAAGATCCAGATTAGAAAATAACGCTCTTGTACAAGATGGCGAAGAGCCGGTCGAAGATCCGTATGAGTTATTGAATGAATACGAAGAAGTAATGGACGCTTTTGAAAATTTAATAGCAAAAATAAATTTAACTAATTCTACAATTAAAGTGGATGGTATCACGATTACGGAGATGATAGCCAAAAGAGATGTATTAAAACAAAAGTTGTCAACATATAATACATTTATTAATGCAGCCAGTCGCCTGATTTCAAGACATAGTACCAGCGAAATTAAGATAAAAAGTACAGTGAACGTAAAAGAACTGCAAAAGAAAGCAGACCAAATATCTGCACAGTTGAGAAAAGTGGATATGAAACTGCAAGAATTAAATTGGACATCCGAATTAATTTAGAAAGAATAAAATACGAAAGTATATGAGAAGCAGACCAAATATCTGCACAGTTGAGAAAAGTGGATATGAAGCTACAAGAGTTAAATGGGACATCCGAATTGATTTAGAAAGAATAAAATACGAAAGTATATGAGAAGCAGACCAAATATCTGCACAGTTGAGAAAAGTGGATATGAAACTGCAAGAGTTAAATTGGACATCCGAATTGATTTGGCAAGAATAAAATATGGAAATTTATAAAGAGTGGACATTAAAAAGAGGATTATGTAATCCAGCCTATGGCGAAGCAGAAGGATTCGGTGGTTCGATCCCGCACATGCAGGAAGCACCTTCAGTAAAAAGTACAATAGTAAATTTAAGAATAACAACTTATAACCAAATGTCGGCTTTATAGATTTAGGGCGGGTAAGGGGAAAAGGGAGCTGATCAAAAGGCTCCCTTTTATAGTTAACTAATGGGTGGACAACCTGATTCCCTTCCAGGGGCATAGACGGGAACTTAAGAATCTTAGTCACAAAATTGCGGGGAAGCGGTACCCCTCCGTTTTCAAAACATTGCAGGGAAGCGGTACCCCCTCCGTTTTCAAAACATTGCGGGGAAGTGGTCCTGCTCCACTTCCAGGGGAGCTGTCAGCGAAGCTGACTGAGGGGTTCTACAAGTTGTGCTGACTTCGTTTTAATTCTTTGTCTCCTTTTTCGAAGGCATTTAACTGCGTTGCTTCGCTCTTTGGATCTATCTGTCAACCAATGTTCATATTAATTCTTATATTTTCTGTCATAAGCAGTTTGTCTAACTTCTAAGAATTGACTTAGCCCGAGAACTTCAGCTTGCTTAAGATAATCATCCCAATTTTCATCAATATCTTTTTTGCCGGTAATAAAAGCTAATGCTGATTCATCTAAATAGGTATTCAAAGCAAGTTGTAAATCCGTAATTATTCTAGATTCATCTTCGCTAAAGGATAACGGCGGAATTATTGTGGCCACGTCTTGAGCGACTGGAGCATAATCGTTAACGGATGATAAATACAGGATTTGATCGACATCTGGATATGCGCCACCGGTTCTAACGCCGAATAGCATTTCGAAATCGTTGCCTTGTCCGTCAGGCCCGATTCGGTTCCATGCCGCATCGGTGCTTTGGTCCACATCTAAGCGCACGTAATCTGCTGGTTCTCCAAGATAATTTACGGTTCCTTCAGGTGCTGTGCCTAATCGTCCGTCGCCAACAGCGCCAAAACTCATGCGAGTTACACCTTCGTCTGTGTACATATAATCGAATACTCGCAAAACAACTTCAGGATTTTCGCATTTATTTGTTATAACAAGTCCCGTAGTTCCAAAATCAAACGATCTCGATGCTGACACTAACCCATCTGGCCCCATTAAAGGAGCGATCTGAGTGTATTGGCCCCAAGTGTCATAGTCCGAAGTGATTGCAAAACTTGTTACAGAACCGCCGGGTAATGCGCCAACTTTTCCGACTCCGTCGGTGGCAGCGACCAATTTGTAAAACTCTTGCTTGCCTTGAGTGAATACTAATGGATCGAGTAATTCTTCTTCATAAAGCCTATTCATAAATTTTAAATACTCTTTATATTCATTAGTTGTTTTGACATGATAAATTTGCTTGTCTTCACTTAAATTTAAAAATCCAGTTCCGGCCGATGTTGGAATAAACGCATTCAATAAATAAATAGTTGGATCAGCAGCCCATAAGCTTGGTGATCCAGATAACGGTATCTCATCATTCGGATCACCGTTTTTATTTGCATCTTGTTCCTTGAACGCTTTTAATACTTGGTAAAATTCTTCTGTCGTAGTCGGAACCTCTAAATCTAAATTTTCTAGCCATTCATGATTGATCCACATTTTATAGCAGTATTCTGTTCCTTTGGTTTTGCCTATTCTCGGTAGGCCGTACATGTTTCCGTCCGTAGAGGTGAAAGCATCCTTTATTAATGGGTTTTCATCTAACGCCTTTTTGATGTTCGGAGCATTCTCTTCTATTAAATCGTTTAACGGGATAAATATTCCTTGTTGTCCGTATAAAAGTAATTCAGAAGCGCCGTATGGTGGCGACAAAATCGCATCCACGTACTCTCCACTGATCATCATGACATTTAATTTTTGTGCAAAATCTGCACTAACCGAACTAGTAAATTCCAACTTAACTCCTGTTAAATCTTCTAAGTATTTCGTAAATATATTTATATCAGAATTATATGATGTTACCGACGGCCTCAAATATGTAAAAAGCGTAAACGAATCACTTTCACCTTCCTTGACTATCGGATATGTACCTACTTCTGTGTATATGTCGGCCTTCTTGGTTTGTTCAGAATTTTCTGTGCCGACGCACCCTACTAGTAAACCACTTGCTAATAAAAATATCGCTAGATTTTTTAGTTTCATAAATTGAAATCCTTTCTAAATGGTATTTGCTGATTAATATAAATTTAATATAGATTTAATATAGATTTATAGACAATTCTATTGCAGTATACTTACTTTGGTAGTATACTGTATTCATATGTAAAAGTACGAAATCCATAAAACGTTATTACATAACTTTTTTGCTAAGATTCTATAGTTCAGTATAACATAACATGGACAAAAAAGGAACAAAATAATGCAAAAAAAAGATTGCCATATTTTGCCTAAGTTCCTCTTCGTTAATTTGTTAAGAGGAACTAAAGGTCGACAGGAATGATTCGTCGAAAAAACCAAAGTTGAGAGAGTATCTTCTATTATATGGCTATTTCGGATGAAATGCCAATTTCGTTATTAATTGTTAAGAGGAACTAAAGGTCGGAATGATTCGCCGAAAAAATCCAAAGTTGAGTGAGTAGCTTCTATATACATGGCTATTCCAGATGAAATGCCAATTTCGTTATTAATTGTTAAGAGGAACTAAAGATCGATAGAAATGATTCGCCGAAAAAATCCAAAGTTGAGTGAGTAGCTTCTATTATATGGCTATTCCGGATGAAATGCCAATTTCGTTATTAATTGTTAAGAGGAACTAAAGGTCGATAGAAATGATTCGCCGAAAAAATCCAAAGTTGAGTGAGTAGCTTCTATTACATGGCTATTCCAGATGAAACGTCAATATCGTTATTTAACTAGCCAGGACAAATGCATTATGTATTTCTTACTAAAAATTACACCTTTCGCTGATCCCATTATTTAGCTAAGTTCAAGTGCAAAGGATAAGTGTGTAACTTCTTTTATTTTAAAAATTAAATGATTATGCTCTGCTTCCGTCATTTAACAACAGCTCCCATAGGAAATAAAATTGTGGGGAAGCGGTGCCTCCCTCCGGGAGGGAGGTGTCAGCGAAGCTGACGGAGGGAGAAAGCGTGCATACAAGGTTTTAGTGCTTTCAAGTAAATTGCAAATTTTGCAAGTTTGTA